>DXOJ01000283.1 GCA_019412865.1 Bacteroides sp.
GTTTTGGAACATGCTGCCAGAAAAACAATCAGTACTGCCAGTACCGAGAGTCGTGAAATCGTTTTCTTTGCCATACTTATGTTATTTAAAAGTTGTATAATCATTGATTCAGACATTTACTGCTGTTATTGATTTTGCAGATTCAGCGTGTGGCAGGCCACCAATGCCGCTGTTTCTGTACGGAGCCGTGATTTGCCGAGACTAATCGGTACGAATCCCCGTTCGATGGCCTTCTTCACTTCTTCTTCACTGAAATCTCCCTCGGGACCTATCAGAACAAGGGCGTCTTCTCCTGGTTTCAGAACATTCTTCAATAGAGGTTTCTCCCCTTCATAACAGTGGGCGATAAACTTCTGTCCTTTAAACTCCTGCCTGATGAACTGATCGAACTCAATCATTTCGTTCAATTTTGGCAGTCGTGCCTTGAGAGATTGTTTGATGGCTGATACCAGAATCTTTTCAATCCGTTCGGTCTTGATGACTTTACGTTCCGAGAAACGGCAGTTGAGGAAAGTCAGTTCGTCAAAACCTATTTCGGTAGCTTTCTCTGCAAACCATTCGTTACGGTCCATATTCTTCGTCGGTGCCATGGCAATGTGTAAATGGCACGGCCATAACGGTTCCTGAAAAATGGTTTCTTTGATGTTTACGAAACAACGTTTGTTGGTTGCAACAGTAATTTCAGCTTTGTAGAAGTTACCCTTACCATCGGTAAGCGTGATTTCGTCTCCGATACTTAGCCGCAGAACACGGATACAGTGTTGTGTTTCCTCTTCGGGAAGCTCGTTGCTTTTCTGTATATCTGGAGTATAAAATACGTGCATAATATTACTTACTGATTTTTATTTCTTGAATTGATTTGATCGCGTATCTGCGCGGCTAACTCGTAATTCTCATCTTTAATAGCCTGTTCCAGTGCTTCTTCAAGCGTTCTGGAAGTAGCACCGGGCAAATCATGTTCTTCTTCAGCCACTTCGTCGTTGTCCGTTTCTTCAGAACGGGTTCTTTCTTCTGACGACATGTGAAGACATTCCTGTTCAAGAATAGATTCATAAATAAGAATCGGGCAGTCGGCACGCACTGCCAAGGCAACTGCGTCTGAAGTCCGTGCGTCGATACGTATAATCTCTTCGTCTTTTTTGAGGTAAATATAGGAGTAGAAAATACCATCCTTTGCTTTGTAAATTAATACACGTATCAGGCTGGCTCCCAGTATAGTAAGACTTGTTATAAATAAATCATGTGTCAACGGACGGGGAGTTTTCACTCCTTTCAGATATAAAGCGGTAGCCTGGGCTTCCGCTGGACCGATGATGATAGGCAGTTGCCTTTCACCGTCCACTTCGCCCAATAGCATAGCAAACGCGCCTACTTGCGCCTGGCTGTTCGTGATATTTATAACTTGTAATTCTACCTTTTTGTCCATCGTTCTCTTTTACTTAATTTGTTTTACTCTCCTGCTGGTGTTTGTACTTGAATACCAAGGCAAACAGAATGCCGATTACCAGCGCATAAGCGGCAAAGATCAGCCAAATGTTCATCCATTCGCGACTCACCAGTCTGCCGTCGGCATATACAGAGAATGCATCAACTACCGCACCGCTGGCATATCCGCCCATGATGGCTCCCAATCCGTTAGTCATCATAAAGAACAAGCCCTGTGCACTGGCACGGATAGAAGATTTGGCTTCTTGTTCAACAAACAACGAACCGGAAATGTTGAAGAAATCAAAGGCCATACCATAAACAATCATGGAAAGGATCAGCATCCATAGTCCTGATCCCGGATCTCCAAAACCGAACAGGCCGAACCGGAACACCCAAGCGAACATACTGATTAGCATGACTTGTTTGATTCCGAAATGACGCAGGAAGAAAGGTATGGCAAGAATAAACAATGTTTCGGACATCTGTGAAATGGATAACAGGATGACTGAATGTTTCACTCCGAAAGAATCTGCATATTCAGGGATGCTGGCAAAACTGCCTAGGAAAAGGTCGCCGTAAGTATTCGTAATCTGCAATGCTGCACCTAGAAGCATGGAGAAAAGGAAGAAAATAGCCATTTTCTTTTTCTTGAATAACACCAGCGCATCCAGTCCGAAAGCGGAGAGCCATGATTTGTTTTCAGATTTAGCCGGTCGACAGGCCGGGAGCGTAAATGAATAAAGTCCGAGTAGCAATGCGGAAGCACCTCCTACATAAAGTTGTGCACTTGAATTCTTGAATCCGGTAAGGTCGACAGCCCACATGGCACAAATAAAACCGATTGTTCCCCATACGCGGATAGGAGGGAAGTCTTTAATCAGGTCACATTTGTATTGCTCCAGTGCATTGTACGATACCGTGTTGGCGAGGGATAAAGTGGGCATATATACCAACAGGTTGAGTAACATGGCCCAATACATCTGGTCGTATCCCGTTGCGGTGGAAGCGTAGAAGAGACATCCTGCTCCTGCAATATGGCAAAGTCCGTATAAACGTTCTGCATTAAACCATTTATCGGCAATAATACCGATAATACCCGGCATTACCAAAGAGGCAATCCCCATGGTGGCGAAAATGGCTCCGATTTGTCCTCCTTCAAAATGAAGTTCTCTTCCCATATAACCACCTAATGATATTAACCATGACCCCCATACAAAGAATTGCAGGAAGTTCATAATAATCAAACGAACTTTTATACTCATGACTTTTTTAATTTGTGTTTCTCTTCACATTCATAAACCTTGCAAATATAATATTTTCGTTGAATAGGTGGATAAGTAATTTGATAAAAAGGGGATAAAAATGGCATAAATGCGAAGAAAAGATGAGATTTGGGTGTGAAAAAACAAATGAAGGGGGTATAAAAAAAAGAAGGCTATCTATCCCAGACAGCCAATCTTTGTTAACCTTAAATCTAATACCATGAAAAACACAGTGCAAAGATATAGGGTTTATGTTATACAACATAATGTTTTCTCGAAAATCTTCTATTTGTTAACTCTAATTAACTTTGAATCTTCCGTTTTTCTGTTACTGCTCTCTCTAATCAGCCATACTTCCGGAGAAATGTCTGATATCCGAATGGAAACTTGGTTCCGGCCGGTTATTCTACGTAGAGTACCAATCCTTTCAGATATTCTCCTTCGGGATGATAGATGTTTACCGGATGGTCGGCCGGTTGAGTCAGCTGGTGTAGAATGCGTACGCTACGCCCTGACATGGCTGCTGCGGTAAATACGGCAGTACGGAAATTGTCTTTGCTTACCACTTGCGAACAAGAGAAAGTAAACAGGATACCGCCCGGTTTGATTTTCTCGAATGCTTTGGCGTTCAGTTTACGGTAACCTTGCAAAGCATTCCGCAGTGCATCTTTATGTTTGGCGAATGCGGGCGGATCAAGGATGATTAAATCATACTGGTCGCCCATGCGGTCGAGATATTTGAAAGCGTCCTCGGCAAACGCCTCGTGGCGGGAATCACCGGGGAAGTTTAATTCCACGTTTTTGTTAGTCAGATCAATCGCTTTGGCTGAACTGTCGACAGAGTGCACGAGTTTCGCACCTCCGCGCATGGCGTAGAATGAGAATCCGCCGGTGTAGCAGAACATATTCAGTACCGAACGGTCTTTGGCGTAACGTTCCAGCAAAGAACGGTTTTCACGCTGATCTACAAAGAATCCGGTCTTCTGACCTTTCAGCCAGTCCACATGGAACTTCAAGCCATATTCTTGTGCGATATTATCACTGCTTCCTCCTTTCAGAAAACCGTTTTCGGGGAAAAGGTCTGCCTTAAAAGGAAGAGTTGTTTCTGATTTATAATAGATATTTTCGATCTTGTCACCCATTACTTCGGATAAAGCTTCGGCAATTGTCATGCGGTCTACATGCATTCCCGCAGAGTGTGCCTGCATAACAGCGGTTTTGGCATAAACGTCAATCACCAGTCCGGGGAGATTGTCTCCTTCACCGTGAACGAGACGGTAAGTGTTGTTGGTCGGATTAGTGGCGATGCCGATACTGCGGCGCATATCGTATGCAATTTCCAGTTTGCGTTTCCAAAAATCGTGATCGATAGGTTCCTGGCGGAAAGACAGTACGCGCACAGCAATACTTCCGATCTGGAAATGTCCTTCGGCAATAAATTCTTTTTTTGAGGTGTACACTTCTACAACTTCACCTTCATCGGGCTCTCCGTCAAAACGAGCGATAGCACCGGAAAAAATCCAGGGGTGGAATCTCTTAAGAGAATCTTCTTTACCAGGTTTGAGATATACTTTATGCATAATGTAGTCTTTCCTCAACCCTCTCCCAAGGGGGAGGGCTTCAGATCGTTTTATTATTGGTTATTAATCACTTATTTTATTACTTATCACTTCTTCCGCGGGAGAGACAGTAGCTGTCAGCGGAGAAACCTCCCAATCTCCCGTCTGTTTCAGTTCTTGCAACAGATTGTAGATATTGAGGCATGCCCATGCATCGGTAGCAGCGTATTGTTTCTGTCCGTCACTTAATACATCAGCTTCCCAGTTGGACAAGCGTTGTGATTTGGATATTTTTTCTTTGAATAAGATGGCGTAAATCTTTTGCAGACTTTTGTCCTGTATTCCGAATTGACGCACATAGTCCTGTAATTCGATACAGCTTTGTTGGGTGAAAGGTGCACGTTTGTGCAGCATCATAAAGTCGTCTTTCAGTGAAAGTCCCACTTTGATTACAGCCGGATTTTCTAACAAGTCAACCAATGGCTGAGTCAATCCCGTCATATTGAGCCGGAATAAGAAACAGCATTCTTCGGAAGAAATCTGGAGAAGTGCTACTTTGTGCGATTGTCCTTTGGTAAAGGAAGGGCGAGTTTCGCTGTCGATACCTATCACTGGTCTGGATTGGAGGTAAGCTACAGCTTTTTCCGTTTCAGCTTCCGACTGGATAACATAAATACGTCCCGGAAAGACTGTTTTCGGGAGTTCTTTTAGTTCATCTTTATCTATGGTTCTTCTTACAATCATTTTTATTTTAATTCATCATCGTGGCAATGGCAACCGTCTTCGTGACAGTGGCAATCATCATCGTGGCAATGACAGCCATCTTCTTCACAACAATCGTTGTCGTCGCTTGGTTCGTAAAATCCTTCTTCATTACCTACTTCCTCTTCTTCTTCCTCCTGGTTGTATTTCACGTCATGAAGGGCGCGAAGTGTGTTTACCAGTTTCTGTCCCCACAGTGTACCGAAGTTTTCCTGGCAGATGGCCAATGAATCATTCATTGTTTCGTTCAGTCCCAGTTGGAAGACAAATATGAAATCTTTAATATCCTGATAAATGTCGGCCAGGTCTTCCGATATAGACTTCTTGATAGGTTGGTCGCTATACACCATATCTTGCACGAATACGTCCAGATAATCATCCTTGTCAGCCATCAATCCGGAAAGGTTGATACGCAGAATTTCGTAAATCTCTTCTGTGACATACGTTTCAAGTGCTTCGTCCCCGATAGTCTCACATTTGGGCAGCATAGATGCTTTGAGATAGAGTAGGGGAAGTATTTTTAATGATGTATCAACGAAAGTGCTACGCTTCATGCGTTCGGCACGTTCGAGAAATGCACAAAATTCGGCAGCTACCGTTACGAACTCAATTACGTTTTTATCAAATATCGTTTGGCTTTCTTTTTCCATGATCTATATTGATTTGAAACGCAAAGGTAAGAAAAAGGATTGAATGAGCGTAGTGCTCGTTATTTTTTTATTATTTTTGCAGCTTAGAATCTCATTCCAGTTTTATAAAAAAGAATTAAAGACTCATGGCAAAGAAGAAATTAGATAAGGAGGCGGAACGTACTCCCTCTTCCCCCAGTAAAATTTTGGCTGTATTTAAGAATGAAACCATTCATTTTGTAATCGGATTGATGCTGGTCATCTTTTCCGTTTACCTGTTGTTGGCTTTTTCTTCCTTCTTCTTCACGGGGGCTGCCGATCAAAGTATTATTGATAGTGGCAGTTCGGCAGATTTGGCAGCTGTTAATAATCAAGTGAAGAATTATGCAGGTTCACGCGGAGCGCAGTTGGCCAGTTATCTGATTAATGACTGTTTCGGCGTTTCCTCTTTCTTCATACTTGTTTTCCTGGCAGTGGCAGGATTGAAGTTAATGCGTGTACGTGTTGTACGTCTGTGGAAGTGGTTTATCGGCTGCACACTCTTGCTGGTCTGGTTCTCCGTATTCTTCGGATTTGCCTTTATGGATCATTATCAGGATTCCTTCATTTATTTGGGAGGTATGCACGGATATAATGTCAGTCGTTGGCTGATTTCGCAAGTTGGAGTACCCGGTGTGTGGATGATCCTGTTGATAACGGCTATCTGTTTCTTCATATATATAAGTGCACGTACCGTCATCTGGTTGCGTAAACTCTTCGCATTGAGTTTCCTGAAACGCGAAAAGAAAGAAGAAAAGGAGAATGTTCCGGAAGGAGAAGGAGATCCGGAATTTACGACCTCCCAACCGCAAGAAGTGGAGTTCAATTTGAAACGGACGTATAAACAGACACCTCCTCCGGCACCAGTGATGGATATTCAGGCTGAAGAACCTGAAGACGACTTTCCTATTAATAAACCGGAAAAGGAAGATACTTCCGTATCTGACGAAAGTGAAGGAGTGACTATGGTATTTGAACCGACTGTTTCCAATCCTGTTCCTATTGTGCAGGAAGACTCTTTGGAAGAGACGGAACCCGGATTTGAGGTGGAACCGGCAGCTTCGGAAGAAGAATACCAAGGACCTGAACTCGAACCGTATAATCCTACTAAGGACTTGGAAAACTACCGTTTCCCGACTATCGATTTGATGAAGCATTTTGAAAATGATGATCCGACGATTGACATGGACGAGCAGAATGCAAATAAAGACCGCATCATCAATACATTGCGCAGCTTCGGAATCGAAATCAGTACGATTAAAGCAACTGTGGGACCTACGGTAACTCTATATGAAATTACTCCGGAACAGGGAGTACGTATTTCTAAAATCCGTGGTTTGGAAGATGATATCGCATTGAGCCTTTCCGCTGATGGTATCCGTATTATTGCTCCGATACCGGGTAAAGGAACCATCGGTATTGAAGTACCGAACAAGAATCCGAAGATTGTTTCCGGACAGAGTGTGATCGGAAGCAAGAAATTCCAGGAATCCAAATATGACTTGCCTATTGTATTGGGTAAGACGATCACGAACGAAGTCTTTATGTTCGACCTTTGCAAGATGCCGCACGTATTGGTGGCAGGTGCAACCGGTCAGGGTAAATCAGTCGGTTTGAATGCCATTATCACTTCCTTATTATATAAGAAGCATCCGGCAGAATTGAAGTTTGTACTGGTCGACCCGAAGAAAGTAGAATTCAGCATCTATTCGGTGATTGAAAATCACTTCCTTGCCAAACTTCCTGATGGAGGCGAACCGATTATTACGGACGTAACGAAAGTAGTGCAAACCCTGAACTCGGTTTGTGTGGAGATGGATACCCGTTATGACCTTTTGAAGATGGCACATGTGCGTAATATCAAAGAATATAACGAGAAATTTATCAACCGCCGCCTGAATCCGGAAAAGGGACATAAGTTTATGCCGTATATCGTAGTGGTGATTGACGAGTTCGGAGATTTGATTATGACCGCCGGTAAGGAAGTGGAACTTCCGATTGCCCGTATTGCACAGTTGGCGCGTGCTGTCGGCATCCACATGATTATCGCTACACAGCGTCCGACTACTAATATTATTACAGGTACGATCAAAGCCAACTTCCCGGCACGTATCGCATTCCGTGTATCTGCCATGATGGACTCCCGTACTATTCTCGACCGTCCGGGTGCTAACCGTTTGATTGGTAAGGGGGATATGCTCTTCTTGCAGGGAGCCGATCCGGTGCGTGTGCAGTGTGCCTTTATCGATACGCCGGAAGTGGAGGAAATTAAGAAGTTTATTGCCCGTCAGCAAA
>DXOJ01000284.1 GCA_019412865.1 Bacteroides sp.
TCTTCTATGGCAGCTATAAAGGCGGAAAGAAATAAAAATATATAAGTTAATATTATAAATTACAATGAAATCAATTTGTTTTGTAACAACTGGTGATATTAAAAATATTGCCACTGCTAAGCGTGCTTTAGGTTTAGCAAACCCTCTCTCTAAATTGGGGTGGAGTGTTTCAATCTTGATGGGTAAGCACTCAATTGCTTTTTTGTCTGCCTTTTCCAGATAGTTTATCTTCGTGTCATAAATCAAAAAAAAGTATTTATGGCAAGTAGTACAGATTTTAAGCTGCTCTTTGAGAAGTATCAGGAGGATGGTATTAAACAAGGAATTTCAATAGTTAAGTATTGTCAGATGAATGGCATTGTTTATTCTCATTTTGAGCGTTGGTATAAAAAACACCGTGCCGGCGTTGTTCTCCCTGTCGAGATTGTAGATGAGAGTGGTCTGCTTGATAAAAGCGATGGCGGCTCCTCGTCTATCCTCTCGGATAATACTTCTTCCTCTGTGGCGAGTGTTACTTATGTGAGTATCGTTTTTTCGAATGGCCTCGAGGTGAGTAGCCATAACTTGAGCTATCAGTCCCTACGTGGTATGATAGATAAGCTGGAGGTTCTATGTTAGCCATAACCGGTAGTATGAATATTTGGTTCATCGCCAATGTCAACGATATGCGTATGGGTCGTCGTCGCCTGATTGATATCGTCAAGGATCGTTTTCCTAATCCTTATAATGGGGATATGTTCGCTTTCATGTCCAAGAACAGGCAGTTGATGAAGCTGGTCAGATATGAAAACCGTATGTATATGCTTTATGAACTGGAATATGAACGCGGCTACAAATTTATGCATCCTGTATATGAGGATGGTTGTGTCACTCATTTCCAACTCGATTTCAAATACCTGGTGGCATTGCTTAAATGTCCTGTAGTAAGTAAGCTAAGTATTATCGGGTGTTAGTATTAATTAACTGATATACAATATATTAATCAATATTTTATTCGTTATTCTGTTAGATTTTTCGTATCTTTATGGTATGGAAAAAGATCAGAAAACGGATATTGACGGGATGATAATGGGTGCCCATTATCTCCATGCCTTGGACAAAGAGTCCTTGGCGTCCAAACCGCTATCTGAAATGGAACGTGAAGATTATTTAGATACGATTAACAGCTTGACTTCTGTCATAGAACAGTTTAAGGATTCTTACTCCCTGCTGAAAGCCGCAATGGAGTCTTCTGAGAAACGCAATGAGTCTTCTGAGAAGCGTAATGAAACCTTGCAGTCTCAGGTGGTTCGTCTTCAAGAAATAATCTGTACTCTGACAGATGAAATCCGCAGCTTGCGTGAGGAAGTCTCCAAGCAGTCTGATTATACCAAGCGTCACAATAAGATGTCCTACGGCAAGAAGAGCCTTTCTTCCCGTAGCAAGCAGGAGGAGAAGAAGAAGAGCCGTGAGGAGGAGAAGATGGATGATGACGGTTCCGACCCCCCTTCCAATGCAGGCAATGAGCCCTCTCTGGACTTGACAAAGGTGAAATCAGAGAACATCGACAAGGAACGTGGTCCCCGTGGCCCTTATACGGCTATGGAAGCGGCCAAAGTGATACATTTGAAAACCATTCTGGATGTTTCTCCTGAGGGAATGAGATTTATCGGCTATAAAACAGTAGATGAGTTCAACCGTATCAGCTACATTGAGTGCACCCGTTTCGAGGTGGCCGTTTATGAGGATGAATATGGCATCCGCCACGATTTCTATCGTCCGGAGGATTCTAATGACGCACGGCGTCCCAAGACGAATGTAATAAGCGGTACTCCGTGCACTCCTGAGTTCCTTGCCGATATGGTGGTGAACCGTTGGATGCTTCATACTCCCAATCATAGAGAGAATATACGTATGCGCATCGATAAGTTTACTTCCAGCGAGAACAGCCGTTCGAACTGGCTTAAGATAGGTGCAAAGCTTTTGAAGCCTTTATGCGAACATTTCAAAAAGAAATTGCTGAAAATGAAATCCATCCTTAATATCGATGAAACCTGGTGCAGAGTACGTATAAAATATAAAGGGGACGGCACGAAGCTCGGCAAATATCTTAAAAAGTATGTCTGGGTTTTGGTCAACAAGCTTGATGGTTTAGTCTATTTTCTGTATGATAATGATGAGAATGACAGCAGAGGTTGTCGACCGATCGAGGAGTTCCTTGGAGATTTCAAAGGTTCGATACAGTCAGACGGTTACGTGGTTTATAGACATCTGTCTCGTACTCATCCGGAAAATGTCCACCTTCTGTGTTGGGCGCATGTCAGAGCCAAGTTCAAATATGCTGAGGAGATAAGCAAGGATCCTGATGCCGCATGGTTTGTCGAACAGATTGGGCTTTTGTATATGGTTGAAGCTGAGAATATCAAGCTCCACCGGACTGTTGATGAGATAAAGCTGCGACGGTCCAGGTGTGATGTGACAAAAATACTTGCTTCTCTTCACTTCAGAGCTGAAAAGATGATAAAGAACGGGAAACATCTGCATTATGGCGACTTGATGAACAAAGCTCTTACTTATATGCTCAACGGCTGGGGTGAATTGCAGAACTACCGTATGGACGGTCATTATACTATCGACAATATGATCGCTGAGCGTGTCATCCGGCCCTTTACGGTAAACAGAAAGAATTCTTTGTTTTATAGCAGTGAGCAGGGAGTGGATGTAGCGGCTACCTATCTTACCGTAATAGAAACAGCCAAGATGCATGGTCTTGAGGTTCGGGACTATCTGGTGCGTGTATTCCGTGAAATCATGAATGGAAATAAAGACTGTTCAACATACGCTCCTGAGGCGTTTCTAGCATAAAAAAGCAATTTGAAATGTTAAAATTGAAATTATCAGCGATGTTAAGTCGCTGATATTAAACGTGGCAAAAGTAATTGAGTGCTTACTCTTGATGGAAGATACTCAGGAAAATAGGCATCGTATAGCTATGGAATGTTCACATGATATAGATATTCATTTTTTTGAAGGTGGCTCAATGCAACATGAAAGAAAATCGAAGAATATACTTATTCGCGAAATTAATCCAGATTTTCTGTATATCTGTGCATTTGTAACACGTAATATTGTTGGTCTG
>DXOJ01000285.1 GCA_019412865.1 Bacteroides sp.
TATCGGCTGAAAGACAGCCGATAAAATTGGCGTGGCGGAAAATAGTATGGTTACTAATGCAAAGATAGGTCAAGACTTGTCTGCTGTTACTGTATATCATATTCCAAATAAGGACGGGGTATGGAATGAAGCGGTAGACGTGGATGCGATGTTGAAAAATCAGAATATTACTCCGAATGATGTGTCAAATATCAATGATATAGATGCTTTAATAGAGAGCTTGGTAAGTAGGTATATTGTTGGAAAAGGATGGGACAACGGTAGTGCTGTAACTATGGAAACAAAGTATTTATACACAACGATACCTTGGGATTTATCAAAGGAGGTAGATGCTTATGAGGATGCAGTTCGTTCGATAGATGGAATCGCACAGGAGTTCTTGAGCATTCGATTGGTATTGCATCCGAAGAAGGACATTCATCTGCTTGAGCAGACGGATCACTACATTCCTCTTTTAAAGGAGAAAGTAAGTGAGAGTGATTTGGTAGAGTTTGCAAAGGCTCAAGAGCTTCAGCATGCTAATCCTGACAAGCGACCAGTTATTTCACTTTTTACTCGCGGAGCAATTTTCAAATCAGAAGTAAATGCTGAGTTCGCCCGTTTGATAGAAGGAAAGGATTTATTTTCGGTAAGGGTAAATCCGCCGTATGATACAGTCAAATGGCGTCTGCTTTGTTGGCTATTGCGTGTCAAGACTAACTTTATAGCTTCTGTAGATATGACATGTTTTCAGTTTAAGAATCATTTTCTGTATTACTTCGGAAAGCCAGTCGTTTCATTGACTGAGTTTGATCCAAGTGGAGATACTGATAAGATTTCTGAAGAATTGGAGGCAAAGAAAGAGGAGATTGTCGGTAAGGGGGTATCCATGGACAAGTCTGAGATTGTAGAACTTCAGAATTTGCTGTCAGAAAAACAATTCTTGGAATGCAAACTAAAGATGGTTGTGGTTAAAGTTACGAACCAGTGGTTACTCGAATCTATTCAGTTTAAGGCGGAGGAAGTTGCAAATTTGGATTCAAAGTGTTTTGGTCACAAGTTAGCACTTCAGGAGAATATGCTGGATAATACTATTGAGCAAGCTCGGGCTATTCTTGACAGCTGGAAGGAAGCACTTGATGCTTTGAACAACGAAGATGACGAACTTGAAGGGCAGTTGTTAGAAGTTAATAGAGAAAAGGCTCGGACTATTGCAAACCAAATAAAGGATATTTGCCTAAAGAAAGAAAAACTGATCAAAAATCTTGTAGAGAAGAAACAGATGCCTCCTGTGGAGTTGCTGGCAACACAAATCTACATTGTTGGTCTTTTCGATACGTTTATCAAGGAGACGGCTCAACCACAAGAAGAGGATGAACTGTATTTTCGAATATTTAAAGATGCTGACACCTTTGGCTACTTAAGTCCACAGGTCGAGATGGCGCGCCTGAATTATGGTAATGCTTTCAGTCGAAAGAAAGACCACAAGGACGCATACGAATGCTATATGAAAGCAATCCGTAACTTGGGATGCTTTCCTGATAATAATGTAATGTTGCGACATTTGAAAACTCATGCTTATATCTCTGCTATTCAGACGCTACTGGATATCGACTTTCGACAGAACACGATATGGAGATTATTGAAAGATTTGCAACAAATGCTTGAAAGTTGGAAAAGTGCGGGGTATGACTGTATTGCTGAGGAAGGTGCGTATTATGCAGCATTGATTAGAAGCACAACGAGCGATTTTGCTTCTTCGCATGAGATGGTTGAGGAGGCAGAGAAAGTATTTGAAGAAGCAGGAAGTGGTAGTAGGGTGCCTGTAAATCATGAGTTCTATCATGAAGTACTTTGTTATTTACCTGCAAATATTGCAGGTTATTATATAGATAAGTTTGAAGAGTGGGGTTATAAGACAGAAGCAGGGTCGTATATAAAGAAATGCAATATTTTATGTGAAAGAACCATCGAAAATGCTCTGAGGCTACAGAAAGAAGACCGACTGATGTCGATGGAGATGCAAGGAAGAGCATATCATCAACTTGGTTTCTTGGCAGCAAACTTGCCCTCAAATTACTGGATGCAGGCAAAAGACTATTATGCAAAGGCATATAATCTACGTTTACAGATATTGCGAATAAGTAATGCGGCTTCTGATGCGGCTTCTCTTGCAGAAACAGCTGTAAACATTGGAGCTTTGTATTTGCAGATGGTTAAAGTGGAGCTTTTCTGTAATTGCAATGCTAATATGATAGATGTATTTTCTATCACAATGAGATATGCGGAAACGGCTGTGAACATCTACCAGAAACTTATGCATCATGGCGAAGAAGAGTCGGAACTCTGCTACTATAGGGCTATCCAGTTGAAGGGTAGTATAATATATCAATATGCAGAATGCGGTTATCCTACAGCTAATAAATCAGAGGGTATTCGACTTCTGCAAGAAGCATATGATTGGAATCAAAAACATTATGAGAATACATATTGTGATGTGTTCGAGGGAGTGGCAGGAGTGATATTGCGCCATGAAGGATTGATATAAGACAAAAACAGCATTAATATTTATCATATTAACATCGGAAAATCATAAATGAACGAAAAAAAGAAAATACTTTTTGTATGTCAATACTTTTATCCAGAAACATTTCGAGGTAATGATATTGCTTTTCATCTGGCAGAGAAGGGGTGTGATGTACATGTGGTTACGGGCATTCCGAATTATCCAAATGGTAAGTTTTTTTCTGGATATGGATTATTTAAGAAACGATATGAAGTGATTAATGGGGTACGAGTGACACGCTTACCAATTGTTCCTCGTGGTGAAGGCAATAAGATTATGCTTATGTTCAATTACTTCAGTTATCTGATTGTGGGTTGGGTGTGGATGTTTTGCCATGCATTGTTTCATAAATATGACATAGTGTTTTGTCAGCAGCTATCACCGGTAACAATGTCAAGTCCAGCGGTGTTGTACAAAAAAATGCGACATGTGCCACTTTATACTTGGGTTCTTGATTTATGGCCCGAAAGCTTGACTGCTGCAGGTGGTATTAACAATCAAGTTATTCTTGGATTCTTTAATTGGTTTGTGAAAAGCGAATACAAGAACTCGGATAAAATACTTACCTCTTCACGAAGTTTCGATCAAAGTATTTTGCAATATGGTGATTATTTGGACAAGATAATCTATTTTCCACAGTGGAGTGATGGAACAGCCAATATATCAGATTTGGCTTTTTCTCTTCCAGAAGAATTGCAGAAACTGTCAGACGAACATGATTTTATTATCATGTTTGCAGGTGCTGTAGGTGAGGCTCATGGTATGGAGTGTAATATGAAAGCCGCATTGAAAACCAAAGAGTATGAAAATATTAAATGGGTGATTGTTGGCGATGGACGTAAATTAGAATGGGTTCGTTCATTTGTGAAAGAATACGATCTTAACGATACAGTGCTTACCCTTGGGCGTTTCCCATCTGAAACTATGCCAATGTTTTTTGAAAAGGCAAATGTTATGCTTGTGTCTTTGACTGATTCACCATTATTTAATCTGTATTCTCCTGCTAAGATAGCTTCATATATGACAGCTGAACGACCGATTGTTGCTGTGCTAAATGGAGAGGGTGGTGAAGTTATAAAGAACGCAGATTGTGGTTGGAATGTTTCCGCAGGTGATTCTGAAGAATTAGCAAAACTTGTAATTATGCTGTCGAAGATGAGTAAGTCGGAGCTTCAAGAGAAAGGACGTAAAGGACGAGAGTATTATGATAAATTTTTCACAAAAGATGAATGTCTGAAAAATTTAGATAAGATAATGGGATTATAATAGTAATATAATTTGAAATGATAACATACATTATTATTTTTATTCTGCTTCTCATAGCAGAACTCCTCTATTTCCGTATTGCGGATAAGTTTAACATCATCGACAAACCCAACGAACGCTCATCCCACTCTACGATTGTATTGCGTGGTGGAGGTATAATTTTCTTAATTGGGATATGGATTTGGAGTGCCTTCTTCGGATTCCAATATCCTTGGTTCTTAGCCGGTTTGACATTAGTAGCCGGCATTAGTTTTGTAGATGACATCCATTCATTGCCGGACTCTGTAAGATTAATAGCCCAGTTTGCAGCTGCCGCAATGGCATTCTATCAGCTCGGCATATTGCATTGGTCAATGTGGTGGATAATATTACTGGCACTAATCGTCTATGTCGGTGCCACGAATGTGATAAACTTCATGGATGGAATCAATGGTATCACAGCAGGCTACTCTTTGGCTGTATTGATTCCGTTGGCACTGGTGAATATAAATGGTGTTTTTGTAGAACAGAGTTTGATCATATCAACGATTCTTGCTTCATTGGTGTTTTGTATTTTCAATTTCCGTCCGAAGGGTAAAGCGAAATGCTTTGCAGGGGATGTCGGCTCTATTGGTATTGCTTTTATTATACTGTTTCTGTTAGGTAATGTGATGATCAGGACAACGGATATTACTTGGCTGATATTCTTGTTAGTATATGGTGTGGATGGCTGTCTGACTATTGTACATCGTATTATGTTGCACGAGAACTTGGGCGAGGCACATCGTAAGCATGCTTATCAGATTATGGCTAATGAGTTGAAAGTGGGGCATGTAAAAGTTTCATTGCTGTATACGGTTATGCAGTTAGTGATTTCTCTAGGATTTATCTATCTTTGTCCCGATACGGTGTTTGCTCATTGGTTATATTTGGTGGGTGTATCAGCTGTATTGGCTATTGCTTACATATTGTTCATGAACAAATACTATCATTTACATGAAGAATATCTCATATCATTAAAACAATAACGATTATGGAATTTGATAAAGAATTTCTAGACAAGCTATTTGAACAGGCCACAGAAAATCCTCGTTTGCGTCAGAACTTCGACCTACGCACTTCATCTGCCGATACCAGTCAACGTATGCTAAACGCATTGCTGCCAGAAACTAAAGTGCCTATCCATCGACATGAAGATACTACTGAAACAGTAATCTGCCTGTGTGGTAAGTTGGACGAAGTAATTTATGAGGAAGTAGTTTCGTATGAGAAGGATACGGATGATTTTCAGAAGGGGATGAGTGTACAAGATGCAGCTCGTAAGGTTGAGTATCGAGAAGTACAGCGTATCCATCTCAATCCTACAGAAACCAAGTATGGTTGTCAGATACCTAAGGGGGCATGGCATACTGTGGAAGTGATTGAACCATCTGTCATCTTTGAGGCTAAAGATGGAGCTTATACTCGTTGAACGATGAAAAACAATGAATAAGAAGTACTGAAAGTGCTTTTTAATACGCTATGTTATAATTGAACATTTACAATGAGATGGAAAAATGTAGGTCCCTAGATTCATGTGACAAACATGAATCCCTACATTTCCAAAAAATACCAACTGTCTGTGAAGATCGTTGATATTTTTTTATACAATAAGGCCGTGGTGGAAATCTAAAAGGAGCTATTTTTGATAAGAAATTACTTGGGAATACTCTTTTACCGCATCAAAACACGGACATCCTTTCATCGGATTCAAGTCCCGGTGTCCCACAATCAACGCTTTCGGAAACTGCCTTTTCAACTCCCTCAACAAGGCAAGCAAAGCTCCTTTTTGCTCCAATGTACGCGTATCTTTCGGCTTTCCGTTCGCATCCAATCCTCCCTCATAACAAACACCTATCGAATGGGCATTATGATTACGGCAGTGTGCCCCGACCTTTTCTAACGCACGTCCCCGGTGGATCTCCCCATCACGAGTAATGTAGAAATGATAGCCAATATCGCGGAAACCACGGTGCAAGATATGAT
>DXOJ01000286.1 GCA_019412865.1 Bacteroides sp.
TTCTGATAAAAGTATTAAATTCATAGTGTCCAATTATAAGATTAAAATGATTACCACTATGTTCTCAGAGGTTAAAATTACAGAGACTTATTGTATGGCGAATGATTTCTATAAGGATTTATATTGCAACAGGAAAAATATATGGTCAAAGTTGGTCTATTTTATTAATGGCAGCGGCGGGGCACGGAACTGGTTGCGAAACGACCGGGAGATGTTTTCCGTAGCCCCGTATTTTTCAAGCAGCCTCGTCATTAGCAGTTGGAATTTTGGGGGCTCCTGTGTTCGGGTATAGCTGACGTATGATTTCAGGAATAGTTTCCAAAGGAAATTTTCTTTCTATCGTGTCACGTCATGCTGTTTCTGTTGCTGTGTGAAATTGTCAGTTCGCTTCCTGCTTCACCCTTCAGGAAAAAGAGGTGAATTTGCCGGTAGTAATTGGTAAGTCGGCACTGCCGACTGTGACAGCCAAAACCAGAATGGAGGGCGAAGCCCAGCAGGACAAGTTTGACTGCCAAGGTGTTTGTCACGTTGTCCTAATGTCGATCCAGCGGGACTCCATGCCATGGTGTCGTTAGAACCAACAGACTAGTCCTAGATAGATAGGAATGAACCATACCTTGCTTGCCGTTCCATTGAGTATGCGTCCGAGCTTTGTCTTCTGCCTAGGGCAAAACCCAGCTCCCTGGGTGCGAGGCAAGAGAAGACTGCTTCCGGTACTGATCCAGTCACTGCCGGAGAATATCAGGGAAATGGAAACCTATGTGAAACCCTTTTTCGGGGGCGGCGCCCCGTTCTTCTGACTGAGACAGACCTATCCGCATATCCGTTGCGTGATCAATGACTCGAACGAGAGCCTGGTGAATGTCTACCGCATCATACGCGACACGCCGGAAGAACTGGTCGGACTGCTTGCCGGCATCCAGGGCGAATACCACGCCCTGGAGGAACGTACGGAAAGAAGGGACTATTTCATGAAAAAGCGAAGGGTATTCAACGAGGAGCACCCGGATGACATCACCCGTGCCGCCCTTTTCATTTTCTTCATGCGCACCTGCTATAACGGCATCTATTCGGTCAACCGCAAGGGCAGGCTCTCGGTAACCTTCGGTACGGGCAGCCGCACCAGGATACTGGAGGAGGAACTGATCCGCTTCAACCACAAGCTGCTGCAGGGCGTCATCATCCTGGACGGGGACTACCGCCAGACGGAAAAATACGCGGGAGAGAAATCGTTCTTCTACTTCGACCCGCCCTACAAACCCGTCAACGAGGCCGGTGCCTGTACCTCCTACATGCCGGACGACTTCGATGACGACTGCCAGATAGAGCTGGCCGGATTCTGCAAGGACTTGGGAGAGAAGGGAAGCAAATGAATGCTCTCCAACTCCGACCCCCGTCAGAAGAATCCTGGGAAACCTTCTTCGACAACCTGTACGCCGGCTTCCATATCCAACGACTGAGCATCTTCCGCTCGGTATGTTCCATAGCCGAAAAGAGGGAGACGGTAAATGAACTACTGATTAGAAGTTATTAATAAATATAATGCAAACTATAAAACTTATAAAAGATTGTATGCCTCGTAAAGTGATATCATCAATAGGCTGGACATTTAAAGTCATTTCTATTTTATATATTCAGGGAACACTCTTCTAAAAAAGAATGCCGAAGAAAAGAGGTATCCATCTTTTTCTTCGGCATAAGTTCAAAGGGTAAGAGGAGCTTTTCTTTATTCAAGGTCCCTTACGCAACGCACGTATCCCTTTTTGTCATTGACAAGCCTGCCCCTGTCGCCTCCCCAACTGGTATCGACAGTGGTGACAAACCGCAGATAACCGTTGAAAAACATCTGATATCCGGCACTGAATGACTTGGCACCATTCATGTCCCGTTTGGAAAATCCAGTCCGGGAATGGATGACCTGGCCGTCTGTCATATTCAAGGAATAGAACTTATCCCCCTGAAAGAAATCATAGACATCTTTCTTCTCCCTGTCATCCCAGTCGAACAGGCTTCCGCTCATTATCATCAGTTCAGCCTCATTGGGCAGACGCCATGTACCCAGGTCACTTTTATCCGGATTCTGGTAATAATAGGCACAGGGAGAGTTGCCTTTTTCCACATCGTCCATCAGCGTACTCCACGTTTCGAAATAATACTCACTTTCCCTGTTTGGATTGTTCAAATCCTTCGGCTTGTCTATTCTATTTGCAATATATTTTGCAACCTCAAATCTTTTCTGATAGATCGTATTATTCTGGGAGGTCTCGTCATGCGCCGGAAGTTCATAAATGGCCCTTGAAGCTCTGGTAGTACTGGCAGGCAGGTTGTCAGCCTTGAAAATCAGGTACTCATCCTCCGTCCGGTTGTTGATCAGCGTCTTGGCAAGTTCATCTTCCATCTCATCAATATGGTAACTGTGGTCCTCAGAAGTCTCCAGGATCCCAAGATCCCTGACCAGTCTCACGTCCGAATAGGGGGGGCTTTCTCCCGGACTCGCAGTTCTTTGGTAATCGAATTCATATATGGGGGTCATACTATGGGACTCCTCAATAAGTATAATAGGATTACAGCTGTTCAGTGTCAGGTTGGTACTTCCCATGAAAGCCCTTGAGGTGAATAACGCTGTAGCATTATCCGACGGAGCATGCCCGACAAGCCTGCTCTTCAAAGGCAATGAACGTTCCGCCACATACAGCATGTTGATCTCGCTGACGGAGGGGATATACCACTGCATCTCACCGGCCTGCATCTGGCCGTCACGGTTATTGTCCCGATTTCTCAGGAACGGGGTAAAGCAGGCATATGTCGCATGATAGTTACTAAGAGCAGGATTATAATGATCCTTGCTGAGCGTCAGTTTCGCATTGTCCACTTTTGTCATGACCTTCCAGATCTGGTCCTCTTTCCCCCGATTCATCGGATCGCGCATGATTTCCCCGCTGAACCCTCCCGCAAGTCCCGAACGTGCCATCGCTTTCCAGGTATTCGTCCAGCCATTCGCATAGTACTTGTTATAGAAGGCGTCCGCCTCACTGGGGGCTTTTACTGACCAGTCCAGGTCTTCGGTCTCGTTCACGTTCTCCACCCCCCCCCCCACACGCGCATGCCGTCGGGACAGCTGACAAACACCGTCTTTATGGACATCTGGCGAATCGAGACAATGGCCTGGTGATACCGTGACTGTCCGTCGGGGGAGATTTCATGTGAGGTGTTCACCAGCAGGTCGAAGGTCCGGTCTTCGACATTGGCAAAGGTCTTCCACAGATCCTTGTCCTGGGGGGCGTTCTCCTGCATGGGATCTCGCTCATAGAAATACTCGTTGGCGTAAACCGTCACCTTGCAAAGTCCCGTAGTGGCGTTGAACACATAGTCGGGTTCGGTCATCAACCTGTAAAGGAACTCCTCCAGTGAGAGCAGGTACGCCCCCGTATCGGAATAATACTTCATCGTCTCGTCCCCGTTGTCAGAGAGCGTGCTCGGATGGATATAGAATGCAAGCCAGCCCGTATCGGCCTTCTTATCTCCGGAGGGAACGTAGCCGTTGTTCTTCAGCTGTTCCAGTTCCGCTTTCAACATCTTCACTTCATTCGCAGTCGGTTCGGGAAGGATAATATCATATCGTGAGTTACGACCGATATTCACCTGCTGTGGCGAACATATACCGACCAGTTCCACCAGTTCTGCCAGGTCAAATTGCATCAGGGGCTCACAGGTTACATAGGTGGGGATTCCATGACTAGCAATCTCTCGCATAGCAATTGCACGTTCCCGGGGCAGGGGAGCATTCCTCATTATATCCGGATAAAAACGGTTCGTCTCAATGGTGGTGCAAAGGACGGACTTTCTCATGACCGGATGATCCAGATATTCCAAAAAACGAGCGGGATTCTTGGATTGGAAGAGATACCTGTTATCAAAACCGTCACAATAGTCCAGTACCTGCTCAATCCACTCTGCCGGGACATTAGCCGCCCATTCATCCGTACTGCTGCCTACAAAGATAAAGTTGCCTTCCCCCAGGTTCACTTTCAGTTCCTTCAGCTCCAGACGCAAGGGAGGCAGGAGAAGTTTACATCTCATAAAACAATACGCACAGGAGTGTTCACATTCGCCTTTCATCGGGTTATATGTATGTGAAACGAAAGCATACATGTTCCCGATACTTTTATTCAGTGCCATAATTCTTTTTTTTAAGTTAGTTATTTTTTTTTCATTTTCTATTTCTGTACCGCATACGTTCACACCCGAATATATTATTGGCGTAAGCGTATTCGATTATTTCCGTTATATCAAAACCGGGAATAAGTTCCTCTATGAATGCCTTTGCCTTACCCGGCTCAACGCCAGCCTTACATAAGATACCCGCATAGGACATCGCCGTATTATTCCTGCCATTGCTCAAAGATTTCCCGTTCCATGCTTTTCTCAGTATCCGGATAATGCTGTCATCAGAAATGACTTGTTTGTTCAACTGGTTCAGAAAACCTTCGACCCAGGATTCGTCCTGTACCAGAACAGGTTCTCCTTGCACATCCCTGATAACTGTTTCTGTCATCGTATTGGGTATGACAGGTTCCGGTGTTCCCGGTACAAAGTGAAAGGGAACAGGAGATGGATTTTTCCATAAGTCCGGATCATAGGAGAGATAATTCCCTCTGGCCAGGTCGGTGGTGCTCTTGTCTATCCAGGGACAATCAAACAGCTTTACTAATTGTCCGTACAGGTCATAGTGATAAAGCGGTTCACAGTTATCATGCAGGATGATCGCTTTATACCCCGTTCCGCCTGGAGTGACAAAACAGGCATAGACACATGGAAATCCCTGCAGCCACCTGACAAAATCCGGCATATCATCCACCCCGATATGGTCAAAATCGAGAGCCGTATAGGAGGAGTAGACTGTGCATTCATTCTTATGTCTGGACCTGAAGGTTCCGTTCCAGGTGGCTACGGGGAGAAGGGCTTTCTTCCTGTTTTTCTCATCTTGGGTTCCAGCACTCCTGACGGCTTCTACTTTAGGTTTCAGATGATAGTAGGTGTCATCCCGGATAATTTCTAGCAGCTTGTCCACGTCATATTCCTGTGCTTGGGTTACATCGGTGATTCTAGGAAACAGGGAGACTTTTTCCCGTGCATGTGAGATAATTCTGAATATTGCTGTTTTTTTACCGTTTATCCTAATAGTCTTCTCTTCACAAGTCAGGTAACCAGTAATATCGGATGCGCTCGGTTTACCCTGTATTCCCAGGTCATGATAGATTCCCCGAAGGATTTCCTTTACTTCCGGTCTTGTAGATTCACCGCCTACTTTCAGTACATTCATCAGTCGACCGGCGATTTCATTCCTGGGTAATAACTTCATGGGAACCGGGGCAAGGGCTTGTTTTATATAGTCCTCCCGCCAGTATGAGCTCTCAAAGCCCTCCCTTCCCAGGGCATCGTAGTAATCTTTGTATTTCCTTTCGATAAAGTTGCATTCCTCCAGGAGCAGTGGGGCATTTTCATGCAGGTCACAATACATCCTGGCCTTTCTGTCGAACCGGTTGTCCATGTTCCATTTGGTGAAGATTCTTTGTATCTCCGGATTATTGCTGTCGGTAGCCTTTGTCACATTCACCCCGGCTTTCAATGCACGGTACATGGAGAAGTCGTTGTTATAGATTCGGTCGGATACTTCCCAGGCCCTCCTGTCTGCTATCTCCAGAATTTCATTCTTAACGACATGCACATGATTATCCGCATCTCTGACTATACAGCAATAATGCTTCTTGTGACCTTCCGTTCTTATGTTATCCTCCATCAGCCGCAATTGTTCGTCTTTGTTGGGTACGGCATTGTAGTTCTCTATCTGACGCAGAGTTCCCTCATTCTTCTCCCTGATGGAATTCTCCAGTTCATCCCTTGTCGCTTTGGCTTCTTTGGTATTGAAATAAAGAGTGGCTGAATTCCGGAAAGGGTTTTCCTCAAGTCTCTGGCGGCCTACTATTTGCTGGAGGTCCACCGAAACATCCACTGCCATGCAACTGACTTGCGGATTGGCAAAAATGTATGAATAGGCGTTGGTCGAATAGAAATCGGCACCTATATACACGGTAGAGGTACAGAAAGTGAACATTTTG
>DXOJ01000287.1 GCA_019412865.1 Bacteroides sp.
AGTGAATCCACTGGTGTTTGAGACCAGCGCGTCTACCGATTCCGCCATCTGGGCGCATACTTGATTTCTCAATTGCGGTGCAAAGATACGACATTATTTTGATTCCACAATAGTTTGGCAAAAAAAAGGAGAAAAAAATAATAAAACATATCTTAAACACTTCTCTATTCAGAGAATAAACCGTACATTAGCAGAAACTTTAAAATAGAGTCACTATCATGACAAACCAGGATAATTATTGCGTGATTATGGGTGGCGGCATTGGAAGCCGCTTCTGGCCGTTTAGCCGCAAAACATTGCCCAAACAATTCTTAGATTTCTTCGGAACGGGCCGTTCACTTTTACAACAGACTTTCGACCGGTTCCAAAAGGTTATCCCAACAGAAAATATTTTCATCGTTACCAATGCAATGTATGCGGACTTAGTGAAGGAACAATTGCCCGAAGTGAACGAAGAACAGATTCTGCTGGAACCCGCAAGACGAAATACCGCTCCGTGTATAGCATGGGCCGCTTACCACATCCGGGCACTGAACCCGAACGCCAATATCGTAGTCGCTCCTTCAGACCATTTAATTTTAAAAGAGGATGAGTTTCTTGCCGCTATCGAAAAAGGACTTGATTTTGTTTCACGCTCGGAAAAGCTACTGACATTAGGTATTAAACCCAATCGCCCGGAAACAGGGTACGGATATATACAAATAGACGAACCCGCAGGAGGAAACTTCTATAAAGTAAAAACATTCACTGAAAAACCGGAACTGGAATTAGCTAAAGTATTTGTAGAGAGCGGAGAATTTTATTGGAATTCCGGCCTATTTATGTGGAATGTAAATACAATCATCAAAGCAAGTGAAGATTTACTGCCTGAATTAGCTTCCAAACTGGCACCGGGAAAAGATATTTATGCCACCGACAAGGAGAAAGCATTCATCGAAGAAAACTTCCCAGCATGTCCTAATGTATCCATCGACTTCGGCATTATGGAGAAAGCGGATAATGTGTATGTATCATTAGGAGATTTTGGCTGGTCCGATCTTGGAACTTGGGGATCACTTTATGATTTATCGGAAAGAGACCCGGAAGGCAATGTTACGCTGAAGTGCCATTCACTTATATATAACAGTAAAGATAATATGGTAGTACTTCCGAAAGGCAAACTGGCCGTTATCGATGGACTGGAAGGATTTCTGATAGCCGAATCGGACAACGTTCTTTTGATTTGCCGCAAAGATGAAGAACATGCCATCCGTAAATATGTAAACGACGCCCAAATGCAACTGGGCGATGATTTCATTTAATAACACGCAACCTGACGCCGGAGCCAAAACCGGATAAGACCATACAAATAGTGAACGGTGAACAAACTGCATAATTGATTGCAGAGAGTTCACCGTTCACTGTTTATAATCGAAAAACTTTGTGTGTCTTTAAATAATCATGAGTCTCTAAATAATCTCTATACCCTGCTCTTTACAAAGTTGTAGTCCCAGATCTTTCAATCTGAACTTCTGAATCTTTCCACTACCCGTCATCGGGAATTCATTCACAAAGAAAATATATTTCGGAATCTTATAACGGGATATCTTATTTCTGCAGAAATCACGTACATCGGCTTCCTGCATTTGTACTCCTTCCTGCAAAATAATAAATGCTCCGACTGCCTCACCATACTTTTTAGAAGGAATACCAGCTACTTGAACATCTTTCACTCCATCAAGCTTATAAAGAAACTCTTCTATTTCGCGCGGATAAATATTCTCGCCACCACGAATAATCATATCTTTGATACGTCCGGTAATCCGATAATTTCCATCTTCATCCTTAATACCCAAGTCGCCGGAATGCAAGAAGTTGTTTTCATCAAGCACTTCCGCCGTTGCTTCCGGATTCTTATAATATCCTTTCATGGTATTATAACCACGGTTACACATTTCACCTTGTACCCCAACCGGACATTCTTCACCTGTTTCAGGATCAATCACTTTCACCTCCGTAAATTCGAAATCATGTCCTACCGTATTACAACGTACATCGAACGGATCATCAATACGGGTGGCCGTCATACCGGGAGCGGCTTCTGTCAATCCGTAGACACTAGTCACCTTCATATACATTTTCTCTTCTACCTGCTTCATTAGTTCGACAGGACACAGAGAACCTGCCATAATACCTGTACGAAGACAAGACATATCAAAGAGATCGAACATCGGATGATGCAACTCGGCGATAAACATAGTCGGCACACCATAAAGAGCCGTACAACGTTCTTTATGAATAGAGGCCAGCACAACCAACGGGTCGAAACGTTCTACCATCACTTGTGTACAACCATGAGTCAGACAGTTCATGGTAGCCAATACTACCCCAAAACAATGGAACAACGGAACGCAACAACAAAGTTTGTCATCTGCCGTGAACTTCATGTGTTCCCCCGTCAGAAATCCATTATTGGTGATATTATAATGTGTCAACATCACCCCTTTCGGAAAACCGGTAGTGCCCGACGTATATTGCATATTTACTACATCGTGACAATCCACTTTGCTTTTTAGTTCGTTCAAACGGTCATCTTCCACATTATCTCCCAACAGCAGGATCTCCGCTGTATTATACATACCACGATGTTTTTCCTGACCTACATATACTACATTTCGCATATATGGAAAGCGTTCGCTCTTTAAATGTCCACGCTCACAAGTCTTCAATTCAGGAAGCATCGTGTATGTCATCTGCACAAAATCACTATCCTTCTCACCATTCACAATACAAAGCGTATGCATATCCGAGTTCTGGCAAAGATACTCCAATTCCGATTGCTTGTAGTTCGTATTCACTGTAACATATACCGCACCAATCTTCGCGCAGGCATATAGCAATGTCAACCAATCGGGAACATTAGCCGCCCAGATACCCACATGAGTACCACGTTCCACACCAATGGCAATAAGCCCTTTTGCCATATCATCCACACGACGGTTCAACTGACTCCAGGTAAAACGGAGATTTCGGTCGGAATATACGATATATTCCTTATCGGGAGTCTCTTCAGCCCAGTGTTCCAGCCACTGCCCCAAAGTACGATCAAATAATTGCATGTAATTATACTTAAGTCTTGGTTCCTACTATTTCATTAAATCGGTGTGTAAACTACTGCCAGGATTTTTGCAGCCTGTCCCTCATAAGCATGTACATGATGAGGAACAATGGAATCATAATAAATACTATCACCCTCTTCCAGCAGATAAGTGTTCTTGCCATAGCTGATTTCCATGATACCTTCCATAACCATGATAAACTCTTCTCCTTCATGAGAAGAAAGCACGAAGTCAGTATCTTCCGTCGGCATCACATCGATAATAAACGGTTCCATGTGACGGTCCGCCTTTGACTTGGACAACGAGTGATATTCCATGTGTTTGCGAGAGTGAATCGCATTATTGGAAAAACTGATCGCATCCTTGGCTTCTTTCTTACGGCATACGACCGGTCCGACTTCATCCTGATCATCAAGGAAAGTACCCAGACGTACTCCCAACACACGCGCAATCTTAATCAGCGGTGCGAGAGAAGGTATATCAATGTTATTCTCAATACGTTCAATCTGTTCGATAGCCAAACCTGAACGTTGCGCCAACTCTTCTATGCTTATTGATTTATCTTCGCGGAGGGCTTTAATTTTTTCGCCAACAATCTTACTTGTATCCATTTTGAAAGCATTTTAGTTATCAAAGGTGATAAATTATAATAATTAAGCTGCAAAAATAGCAAAATCTTTAGATGAATACAATTATAACCGAAGAAAATACGATTGTCAGGAAGAAAAAGAAGAAACTAAAAAAAGCCGCTCCTCTATCATGAGGAACGGCTTTAAATCTTTTCGCGACAAGTAGATTACTTACGCAAACCGAGCTCTTTAACAATAGCACGATATCTTTCGATATCTCTTGCTTTCAGGTAGTCGAGTAAGCGACGACGCTTACCTACCAACATTGTTAACGCTCTTTCAGTACTATAATCTTTTCTGTTGAGCTTCATGTGCTCAGTCAGGTGAGAAATACGGT
>DXOJ01000288.1 GCA_019412865.1 Bacteroides sp.
TTTCGGGCTTCATTAAGACTCTTCCGGAGATATTTCTTGATATCTTTTTTCTGTATGATCTCATCATAACTCAATCGCCTCAACAAGCCTAATGCGCCTCTGGCATCAGTCTCAACGACGGGAGTCTTGATTATGTATCCAGCTTCTACTTTTGCCATGATTAACCTTTTAATATTACACCTTTACCTGTCCGCTTACCGTAGTTATTGACTACAGTGACTATTTGCTCTCCGGTAACTACTGTTCTACTGCTACCGCCTCCCAATTCCCCGGAATGGATAGCATTATACAATTTCTTTTGATCGGCTTCGTTCATGATCATCTCGCCACTGCTTACACGGGCGGTGATACCGTCCATATAGTTGCTCCCACCAATAACATTACCACCTTCTGCGAAATTCGGGATATTCATGATAGCAGCCAGAACAGAAGCTGCAGCCGCAACGGCCAACATAGGACCAACAAACGGAATACTTGATACGGACGACGCAGCACCGGACACGGCGCTTTCCGCGTTAGCATTCGCCTGCGCCTTTTGAGCCGCAATTAATGTTTCTATTGCCGGTATGGCCTGCGCCACTGCACCAGCTATACCTCCGATGTAGCTGAACATTTGTCCAAATACACTGTCTGATATCTGCCCCATCTGACTTAATGCCTGTCCCATAGCTTCAATACTTGACGAAACCTTATTTAATTGCTCCTTCTTGGTAGTTACCCCGTCTAAGCTATTGACGTATTGTTTCCAGATATCAATCTGTTCCAACAGGTAAGCCTTTTCTTCACCATTCGCGATAGACATCATATCGGTAAGTTCCTGTATCTTACCCTTTGCGAGAGTATACATTTCCAACTTGGAACGTAATGATTCAGCCGGATCTTCACCTTCTACTTTTTCATCTTCACTATTGATCATCACTGCCTGAATAGGTTGAGTTAATACGGGAAGAGTCTTACCAGTTTCTACAGCCTCAAGTATCTTTTTACTAGCTGCATCCTTGCCAGAAATGGCAATCTTAATCTGTTCGTTAAGCTGTTGATTATTATAAATAATGGGTAAATCATTTTTTCCAGATCCACCCTTATTCAATCCAATAACAGTGTTTTGTTTCTCTAATGATCGTTTTTGATATTCAAAACCCTTTTGCTGAAGCTCCAACGCATATTCGTAATCTTCAATCATCCGTTTTCGTGCCTCATCGTTATCATTATTTAAAATATTCTGCTTTTCAAGCTCTGCATTTTGCGTTTTAAATAATTCAATTTGTCTTGTTACATTTTTATTCTCAACCATTATAACATTACCACCCGCTACACCACCACCGACTGTTTGCGCATAATATTGCCTCTTTTGTAGTTCTTTTAATTGTCTTTGGTAGTTTTGTAATGCTTTCTTTTCCTCCCTTGTTGAAAAATCATTATTATTAATAGCAATATATTTATTAATATCCTCCAAAGTAAAATCACTTCTTCCAAATCTTGCCGACAGAGACTTCAGCAGAGTTTTTTCTGTTCCTTTTTGCGTATCACTGACATCACGTTGAAAGTTATTTATTAATGATTGCAATTCCGTAAACGCTGCCTGCCTTTCCTTTATTGATTTGGTTTGATCATCTATTATACCTTCTAATCTAGCAAAATCACGTTCAAAAACTCTAGTATTAAATCCCATTGATAACTTTGCATCTGCCAAACTATCTCGTAATGCTGATAACTCTTTCATATTAGCTATTGTACGTAGAATTCCACCATTAAAAGCATCCCAATTTCCCGTAACAAGTGATTGAAAAAAAGCATCTACAGACGATTTGCAAGCATTGATAGTATTATCCCATTCGTCACCTAAGCTCTGAGAAGAATGTATTGCCTTATTCATCGCCTCAATACCACCCATTGCAATACCGACCGCTCCTGCCATTTTAGCTATACTACCAGCAGCTTTAGTCATCACATTACTCATAGACATATTCTTATCAATGTATTTATCCAAACTCTTTTGTGCTTTCTGCAACCCTCCATTATATTGAGAGGCATCCATTATCAAACGGGTAATTATACTTGCCATACTTAATCTTCTTTACAAATACGGGAGGAAATAAAATCCCTCCCGCACAAACAATAAATCAACAACTAAATAGATAATAATGAGACGAACTATTATTCGGATGCACATTTTCCAAGAACAAACGCCTCCGGACGCAGCGTAGTCATCGACCAGTCTGCATTCAATGTCAGACGTACAGAGTCGCTGATAGCACCAGTGTAAGGATCGATGATAAAACGCTGCTGTCCGAATCCTTGCAACGGTTCATATCCCCAATAGCCAAAACCAACGTATGTATTTTCGTCGTCATTGATGTAGTTTGTCGTGAAGATAGGAACACCAGCAACAGCGCCATTCTCCACAATCATTCTGCCACTTCCGGGAGTGCGTTCTGTAGATTCCAATTCGCCTTTGGTATATTCGTCCATTACGAAACAAGGATTCAAACCCTCGATTCCCTTGAGAAGAGCCAAAGCACGCATCAGAATCAACTCCTTATAAGTCGGGATTGAACCGGCAAAGGAAATGTAGTTAGCAGCTTTTCGTTTAGCTTTTGTGGTCAATGTACCGATAGCCACCGGCGTTGTTTTGGCGATTGCCGCAAACGGGCCAACAAGTTTATGAGTGATGGTAGTTGATGTGGTGAACATCAATTTGTTGAGCGTGCGAGCCATAGCCTGAGGCAACTGCTGCCTTACTACGTCATAAGCTACACCATCGGTCTGCATAATTGTCTGATTGGTCATCTTGACCGTTACACCCACGCGAACCGGTTCCGGCTTGATTTTAGAAAAGTCAACCTTCTTATCCCCCAATTCAACTCCTTCTCCTGCAACTTCAGCTTCAATGGAACCAACAGTGGGCCATACATAATCACCGGAAAGCCCAGTCATCAAAGGAAGACCAACCTTGTTCAAAATCAAGCCTTCTTCCAATGGTGGAAGGATATCGTTGATAGTCAAAGGGATTATCGGTTCTACACCGGTAGTCATCATACCAGTATATTCGCGCTTCAACTGAATATTCTGAGGACTTTTCACATGCTCTCTCAAGAATGCATCAAAAGCAGCTTCACGACTTGTCACTACTACGTAGCCGGTCTTCTCAGCACTAGCGATTCTCACATCAAGCACATTCAACTCCCGTTCAAGAACCTTCAGCTCATCTTTTTCCTGAGCGGTAAATTCACGCTTGTTTTCATTTTCCGCAGCATCTGCAATTTCATTCATGCGGATTACGATCTCTTCACGTCTCTTAATGTACTGCTGTACACTTACTTTTTTGTCTTTCATATTTTCTTAATTAAAAAAATGTTGTTTACTCTTTTCTCTTACTTCTCTTATAGCCTGTTCACGCTTGCGAAGCTCTTCTTCTCGTCGAGCCTCATCTTCATGCTTGATTTTCAATCCAGATTGTTCTATCTCTCTGGCCGTCACACTAGTTTGTATATAGGCAGGATCAGACGCAATTGTCATATCATAGATCATATTTATTTTCTTTACGTGACGGATCAGAATATCGTCATCATCCTTGGTATAACTAACAGAAGAGCTTTCGTCGCTCCAATATATAAAGGAGCTACCTCCCACATCTCCACGTTTTACCAATTCTAGTGCATTATTGCCATCGGAAGTGTTAGGAGCCTCAAATTCATACTTTACCCCAATCTTATCAACGGATAATTTCAATGTACCAACACCTTTATTGCTTCTTGCCAATAACTTCTCACGGTTATGCCACATCGTCATTTTGATGTCCATTTGAGCCAACTCTTCCTCAGTTATCGCTCCCGGTTCTATGATCTCACGGTAATCATCCCAATAATCAACCAGCATACGACTTTCGACACCGAATACAATCGCATAACCTTCAATCGTTCGTCCACTTCCGCCTTCTTCAGACACTTCCCGTAAATGCGGTTGAAAATGTCCACCCTGAGCACTTCTTATCTCTCTTTTCTGTACTTCCATAAACTTTCGTAAATAATTCTAGGTGATCTCTTAGAGGACTCCTTCTATAGAGAAATAACTTCTATAGAAGATTCATCCTATAGAGGATTCCGTTTTTTACTGCCTCTACAATACTTTCTTTCACTTATTTTAGGTTACCCGTTTTCAATACTACTTCCTTCGTCTATCACATTGCACACGATGGAAATACTTCCGTCCAAACGACTTCTATTAAAACTTTCTATCGCATAGGTTTTTCCGTCCCATTCCAGTCGACAGCGGTCATTAACCAGGGAATTATTTCTCATTGTGACACTTATGCTCCTCGTCATCCATACTTCTCCGGCGGTCAGTGCCTGTGCTCCTTTCTGGTATGTCACACTCGCCCATACAGTTTTTTTCTTCTCAAAAGCGACTTGCTGTTCTCCAAAATCACCCCTTTCGACCACAGGAACCAAAATTCCAATCCGTTCACTTAAACTACCAGACCTTAACATCTCACACCTCCCTATCCGTTAATTTCCTGTATGGTTTACAATACACATCCAACGAATAAGGGACAGCGTTTTGAGCAATAGAAGCAACCGGTTCACGGTTTCGGTAATTGTGAGCCGCAAGTATAAGGATGGCCAGCTTCAATCTGTAAGGAAAAAGCTCTCCTTCCTGAGAGCCGCCATTCTTTTCTGCGTAGCCCATACGCTTTAACTCCTCAAGCGTCCGATGGGTCCCTTCAATTATCGCATCCTCGGCGGCGCATCCATACAGCTCGATAATCTTATCCTCATCCTCGAAGTCTACACGCATCTGAGCCTTTAGCTCATCTAATGTCACTACTCTTAAATCACTCATAGTCAACCTTCTTTTAAATTGGGAGCATTACTGGATGTTTTTGATAATAAAGTTTATACAGCACAGATTTGAGTTGGTCATAGTTGGTAACCAGCCCCAAATTTATCCATTGAGCAATCTGCAACTCCAGTTCGTACAATTCGCGTACCTTGGCCTCATCCCCGATCTTATTACGCATCTCTGACTCATGCTTACCGTAGACTATAATATTGAGAGATTTAGCCAAATCCTTTATTTTTCTTTGAAAGATATCACCGGGGAGTATTGAGTAGACGGCACGACACATGGCAGAATAGGCATCTCCAGCAAGATTTCTGTAACGAATCATTTCATCTTGAACAAACTTAACCACATCGTATTTAAAATATGGATTTATCCACATACTTAGATCTATAAATAGCATCGGATGAACCCATGTACCACCTCCATATTTTCCTCTGACGGCGTCCACTACACCTTTATATTCATTAATACATTCCTTCTCAGATATTACTTTTATATAATCCTTGGTAGAGTTATTACTAAGATAATCGTCCAAGTCTTTTCTTTTTAAAACCCCAATTTTCTGGGTATTTAAAATCGACTGATTGTCAATCTGTTCATTCCATTGCTTTATTAATCCGGTAGCGTAAAAGAATCCATCTTTTGTCCTTTGGCTTACTTTAAAATCGCCCATTGGGCGAATCATGATTTGGTTAGTTTTCATAGCTCTTCCTCCTTATTATCAATAGATTTATCATTTGAATTTTCAGATGTTTCTCCACTCAGTTTTGCACTTCCAAGAGGAGCCAGATTAACACTCAGATATACGTCATCTCCCTTATTCACAGGCATCTTGTCACTCTCTCTTCGCAGATCATTCACACTAGCCTGACCATTATCAAGTCTTGCCTTGTCCCATTTAGCCTTACTATCGAGATCCAAGGCGTATAAGCTGCTCAAGTCAAATTTGAATTTGTAGTCCTGATAAGTATCAACCGACAATAGTTTTGCCGTAAACTCCTTCTCGATTTCTGTTACTATTGGCTGTAACGCTTCGGTATAAAATGCTATATTGCTGACCTCTACGCTTTTATAATTAGCGTTACTGTCGTCCATTAACTTGGATGGCGGGACATTAAAGAATCGGGCAATCTCCCGAAGAGTGAATTTCTTATTTTCAAGGAATTGCATATCTGCCGAGGACATACTGATCGGAGTCAATGTACCATCACCTTTTAAATTCAAAATATCATCCCCTCGATTCAATGCTTCCTGAAGGTCTTCACTCAACCCCTCCATCTGCTTATCTTGATATGCCCCTACTCCTATTATTGAGGTATTATTTTGCAGAACAGCCTTAAAACGGCCGCCGGTAGCGAATCTTTTCAGCGTTTCATTATCAGCAGTAGCCGCAATACCCAATGTCGTAGCAGCGTAAGTTATGGTAGATACACCAATATATCCTCCATCCCTGCTTACATTCTTCAGGTGGATTATATCATCAGCTTCTACCGTTTCAAATATCTGATTAACGACATCATTGATCACATATACATTCTTGTACATATCATACGCTACGGAACCGGGAGTGCACAAGTACATCTTTTCCGCTCCGCCATATCTATTCTTCCTCGGATAGATATATGCATTACCCTGAAGCAGAATCATGGATACGGCATTCTTCACCATCACGAACGAATTCATGCGTTCATTGGGGCGTACACTCAAGAGATAGTTCATTAATCGACCATCTCCGTCGTTATACATCTTGAAGTAATCCTTTGCACGATCCTTCCGCTTATATTGAAGCGTTAACGAAGCCACCGAAGAGGATATAAGGTTTACAGCACGATACACAGCAGCAATTTTCATTGCGGCTTCCGCACCTGTCACATATACCACATTTTGCTTGTAATCTCCGCCAGAAGAGCTTTTCTTGGTACTCTCCTTCTCTGATATAACCTCTCTTCTGAATAGGTTTGATATTTTGTATCTCATCATATTAAACTGTTACATAATACAGCCCAATACGTGATTTAGACTACCTACCACTGATAGTTATTATAAAGCCAAAAGGTCATTAAGGCAGCAATAGCCCCATCAATTTTTAAATTCTCCTTTCGTTTCAGGGGCTTTTTATTGCACATTTTATCCTCGTCCAGATAGCAATTCCCAAAACAATATGGCAGAATAGGATTCATGGACATAGCCACCCTGGGAGGATTGCTCTTAGCAGCCATCTCAAAAGTTTCTACAGGAGAAGTAAAAGCTCCATATGTCTGCGGGACAGCCTTTAATACCTTTTGCGGATTCGTATTTATACTCGCTATTGCCGCAGATAAGGCATTTACTATCTCTGTTGATTTGTATGCATCATACCCTATTTGCAGTATAGTCACCTTCTGGCTTCGTTTTAAGATATCCTCTACTATCATACTATCGCTTATAATAGCACCGGGACATACTTTCATGTAGCCGGCCTTTACCCACACCTTATACAGTTCTTTGTTTGAGTGATTTTTAAGCGTTTCTTCCGGGATGTAACAATCTAGCCATAAATAAAATTTTCTCTGCGCTCGGCTATAAATATTATAGACCACTACCGAGAAGTCATCACTTACAGATAAGTCTAAAGCTATCATAGCCATAGGTCTTCCTTCTGTTTCTTCGATATTAAAGTTGGTCATCAGCGATCTTGCTAAACTTTGCGGTATCCAGTCTTTGATTCCGCCGGAGACAAAGATGTTTAGTAGTTTGGTTTTGAATTCAATCATAGCCTCAGCATCATACTGAGCCTTATCCCATCTCTGTTTATAGTAATTCTGCTGTACCGTTATACCGATATGAGGATTGCATTTTTTCCAGACTTCCGGCTTCCCCATCTCTTCGTCGCACATCTCCCATGCATCCGGCATAAATAAAGAAGCAAACTGTGTATCATCGGAATATTCCCCCTCTAATATCCTCTTAGCATTCTCCAGTTCCCGCGAGAACGGGCCATCCTCCACACGAGAAGCCGTCGTTATTATCATTGTCAACGGTTCACGCCTTGTGCCCATAGAGGAAGTCAGGACCTGCAAAAGTTCAGCCCCATCCGAATGATCACGTACATATTTCGCCTGAGCATATTCGTCAAAAATGACCAGAGAAGCATTTAATCCGTCTTTTGTATCTCCACCTCCCGTCAAACATTCAACAAAAGACTCCTTGTCGAATTTATTAGGCTTCCAGTGCAAGGTTTCTCTGGTGGATTTAAAGTATTTCCTCTTAGGATCTAGCTGTTTTACTATCTTGCTAATTTCCTCGAAACATATCTTCGCCTGCTTATAGCTGTTTGCGGCCGTATAAGCCTGAGCATTCGAGTCTCCAAACAAGAATTCATTCACGGCAAGAGAGGCCGTACTGGTAGTTTTTGAGAATTTTCTAGGAACAAAAAGAATGGCTTCACGGACCAGGCGCCTCAACTCATACTTCTTACCCCCCTCTATTTTACTATCTACCTCCTACGTATCAGACATCCCCTCAGCATCTCCGATTTCTTCCCACCGATAGAAGCCTAAAATTGAAGCAAATTGAAAATATTGTATTGTGGTTAACTTATAGCATCTTCTGCCATCCATGCCGGAAAATTTAAGACTCTCATAAAGTTTAGCGAATTTCTTCACTTTAGATGGACGGAAAACATACGTATCCATCAGTCGAAAGAATTTTATAACCGCAAGAATCTCATATAGATTATGCCTCTCCGCATGATTACGAACTTCCTCCACGTATAATAAAAGACGTTCATCTATAGTATCCAGTTGATATAAGGATATATCAATGGACAATAATTCTCGTATTCTCTCATTCTTGTATTCTCTGGTAGATACATCAAGCACATTATTCCTCCTTCAATCCATTCATCAGTATAGTTAGAGCATCATTTTCTTCTTCACCTTCTTCTTTCTTTTCCGGACGTATCTCCCTATTCATTAGCAGGGACCGTAGTGAAGCCTGAGCAGCCTTAGCCATCATGCAATAAGTATCATATGCGGGATTCTTTATTTCACGATCATGACCTTCACGACTCTTCTCCGTAAGCGAAACTTTCTTTCCATAAATCTGTCTGGCAACGTCGCGAAACACAACCAAGATAGAAGCTGTTATCTCCGTCTGATAGGTAAGCTCAGGAGAGTACTCCGACTTTTCACTCAACAACTTCTTTATTCTTTGCTTTAAAGCCTTTACTTTATTGTCATATTCCTCATTCTTTTCCATATGTTAAATATTTTAAGCATACCTATTTTTGCTAATTGAGCATATTAAATTTTATAGCCTTTTCCCTACCCCCACAGCCATTTTCCAAAAATCAAAAAAATGTCTCTCTTTAGGGGCGGTGGATTTGAGTGATTGACGGGGTCAGAAAAAACCTCCCCCCCTGTCTCTCTCCGTTGATATTTCTTCAATCCAAGAAACGTTTTTTAAACCTTTCAGAAACACGATGGTTGTTCTCCTGAACACTCTCCTTTCTCTTTGATCCTAAGTGTATATGCGCATTGACGTGACACTCTGGACACAATGAACGGAGATTATCATAATCAAACATCAGACTCTCCATTCCTCTTATATCCAGCGCTGTCTCAACCGGAACAATATGATGTACTTCCGTCGCAACCTCAATCACATCTCGTTCGAAACAGTCCTCACAGACTGGATTAGCTTCTATCTTTTTCTTTCTTAGCATCTTCCATTGTTTAGACTGTATCATTCTCCTATAATCCTGATTCTTGCTCATAGCTATCAATCGTTTTATTCTTTGCACGCACCGGCACACGGCCATACTTTGTCTCTTGCTTCAGTACATCAAAGTCTTTGTTTATAGACCTTTTAATCTCATCATCATTCTTCTTGTCGAGAATGTATTCCAGGATTCGTATATAGTTACATTCACCGATGTCATCACCAACTTTCTCTATATATCCGGCTATAGAAGGAAATAGCTTTCTTATAATCGAACGCATCGCATTCTCTGAATTACAAGTTATACTCTCCTTTTCTCCATTTATCACAAGTCTTTTGCATACATAACCCTTTCTCCCAACTTCACTAAACACATTGATACTCTCTACTAATTTCAATTGTCTATTACCTCCGGGCTTAGTAGTAATGATTCTGCTTTTCTTGTTCTCATAGCCTTCGAATATCTTAGCGAATTCATGCATCTCATCGCCTCCTTCCACTTCTTTGTCCGCATACTTTAGGAATGCAGACAATAGATATTGCATGAGTTCATATCTGCTTTCAAATCCACATTCTGCGACAATCTTGTCAATCCTCTCTGCTGTAGCAGGAGATACTTTAGATTGAATACTTACGAATTTTAATTGCTTTTTATCTTTCATTCTATTCCTCCTCTCTATATTCAAAGGGACCGTCATATCCCATTTCTTTAAGACGTTGCGTAAACTCTTCGACTGATTCATTTAATGGGGTGTAGCAATCTAATACATCTTGGAAAGGTCTCAGATAATGACCCAATACATCTAGAGCTTCTTGTTCACCCTTCACTTCTCCAAATTCCTTTTTACAAAGGTTTATATAGTCTTCCTTTGTCATGTTGATGTTAGTCACTGTATCAACAATTGTACTGAAACGACAGAAAAGACTATTTGGCTGTTTAGCTATAAATCCTGGCATGGCTATTCCTCCTTTAAAAATTGCTTTCTTCAAGCAGCTTCTCTGAATTTTGTTTCATGTATTCAGATAGCTTTATGTAGGCTTCTGTTACACTTTTATCATCAAATCCTCGAAATTTTACACGAGCAGGATACATAATGGTAATTCCAGAACATTCATCAGTACATACAACAATGGCCCAACCAAAAATATGTAAGAACTGATTTACAAACAAGAGAAGTCCTGTCTCTTGAAACTCTTTACAACCTTTTCTTTCTATCATAATTTTATTCCTCCTTGATTAATTCCGGGTGATCGTAGATGTTAGCAATTATTTCCATTCTTGCAGTGTCGTAACCACCAAGAATATCCACCATATCATTTTGAGGTTCTTTCATTTCTAAACAGTTATTAGTCAAATTCCGGTATCGGCATCCAATGAGTTATGCCTAATCTTTCTTCATTAACGTATGCTCCCGTTTCCCATTCCCCAAGGGTTGAAAGAAAACAGAGAAGGTATCCATAAGCTCCTTTGGTCAGAACTATTGTATCTACCTCCGGCAAGCTATCCGTTACACTTATCCAGGGAGATTGGGTCCGTATCAGCTCTATATCAGCTTCTAAAGCATAATCAGGTATGACTTTACCATCGACTTCGACACGATATAAATCTCCTTGCGTATGTCTGATTATGCCAGACTTTCCTATTGCATCCGGCATGACTGGACAATCTAAAACTCTCACTCTGTCACCTACTTTAAATTTTGCTTCCATATTCATTACTAAACAGTTTTGAGGGTTATAGATTTTGAAATTCGTCTCTCAACTTTTCCAGATTTCCTTT
>DXOJ01000289.1 GCA_019412865.1 Bacteroides sp.
ATAATAACATTTTAACAAGCGAAAAGGCTGATGTTTATCAACTGCTGATTCGCATTATTAATAATGTATAAGGGTTTCTGTTAGATAAAGCAAAAACAGCCTGTTCCTACTTTTTGCTTATCAATATAGTCTTTCCTTTTTGACGGAACTTAATGCCTCCACTGGCTTCAAGGATTTGAAGCACTTCGGAGAAAGTTCCGTAGCGGGGCACACTGCCCATGAACTGCATTTGAGACAACTCTTCGTTACTGAAACGATAGTCGAAATCGTACCAGCGACTCAACGTCTTCATAATCTGCTCGAAAGTTTGATTCTCAAAGACAAACTTTCCACTGCGCCAACTGGTCACTACCTCTGTGTCGACGGTCTTGACCGTTGCCGCCATCGACTGTTTGTCAAAATGCGATTGGTGCCCCGGAGTAAGAGTCAGCTCCGCGCCATTGCTTTGCGCAGGCTTCAGGGCTATCGATCCTGAGACAAGCGTAGTGGTGACCTCCGCATCTTCGGGATAGGAGTGAATGTCGAATTCCGTGCCAACCACACGCACCAACTGTCCGGCAGTCTCCACATAAAACGGATGCAGCTCGTCTTTAGCCACTTTAAAATAAGCCTCCCCTTCCACTTCCACACGACGGTCGCCTTCGCCAAAAGTTTCTGGATATATCAGCCGCGACTCAGCATTGAGCCACACCTCCGTCCCATCCTCAAGAGTCACCTTGAATTCACCTCCTCGCAGTGTGGCAAGACTCTTTACGTGAATGTCCTCACTGCCTTCCACTTTTGCCAGCTTCGGTTCAGACACATTCTTGTTCAAGCAAAGTGTATCTCCTGCGTCGGTTGTAAGAATGGCTTGCGTGATTCCGTGCTGTATCTCCACGGATTCCACTTGAGCCAACACCTTTTTGGGGTGTTGCGGCTCTTGCAGGCGAATAAATCTGATAGAACAGAAAACAAGTAACACAACGGCAGCAACACCAATAAGCGATAACATTGCCTTTCGTCCACCAAGAGCTTTTGTCATTTTATTGTCACTACGTTCTACCAGGATGCGTGCTTTCATGGCCTTCATAGGCCGATGATAGTTTATGGCACGGCGACGGTTATATTGCTGTTTCAGATAATCTTCGTTGAGCAGTCGTTCATAAAGAGTTCGATGAGAAGGATTGGCGGCTATCCAGTCATCCAGTGTTTTCTGCTCCTCTTCTGACAAATCGCCCACCAGGTGGCGATAAATCAGCTTTGCGATGTATTCAGATTGCTCCATATCTATTCCGAGTTTACTTTCCACCTACCACTTTATCAAGAATTGCCGAAGTTTCTTCGTTTGAGGGACGGGGCGCATCTGCATTGAAAATGTTTCCCTTCTCATCTATCATAATGAAACGAGGGATTCCCGTGATGCCCCACTGTTTCGAGAACTCCGCATTCACTGCACCGTTAATGTTGAATTGAGGCCATGCGGGTTTGTCAGCCTCAATCATCTTCTTCCAAGCATCAACATTCTCATCTACAGAGATGGAAAGAAACTGAATATTGTCGGCACCCTTGTATTTCTCAACCAGTTTGGCCACAAACGGAATTTCCCGCTTACAAGGTCCGCACCAAGTTGCCCAGACATCAATATACGTAAATTTAGACTGAAGCAGTTCGCTAAGCCGAACGTTTTTCCCTTGCGCATCGGTGAGAGTGATGTCGGGAACTTTCGTGCCCGAAACCATTTCTTTTTGCGACTTTATTTTATCGAGAAA
>DXOJ01000029.1:0-409 GCA_019412865.1 Bacteroides sp.
GGTCAGGTGCTTCGCCACCTCCGTCCGGTTTCGGATCAGGGTTGTCACCCGAATCAGAACCTCCTCCGGCGGTTGTCGGTTTCTGATATTCCGCCTGCTGCTTCAACTGACTGTCGAGTTTCAGATTATTAGTCGACAGATTACCGGTAGCACGAGCTTTCAGACGCATACCGCTAATATTCTTCTCCAACGAGAACTCTTCCAGCGTATCGGCTGCCTTACTGCGAATACCCACACCAAAAATGGCAAGATCATCAATTTTCACACATTTGCCGTCCAGCAACAATTCCTTGATGCAATCTACCATATCCGAAAGCACACCTTTGATGACCCCACCGGAATACGGTGAATTGTGCTTCGACATGTGTTCGGCAAGCTTAGCCAAATCAAACGTCTCATCGCTTACTGC
>DXOJ01000029.1:419-3079 GCA_019412865.1 Bacteroides sp.
GCATTCAAGCCTTTCTTCTGTTGGTTCTGATAAATTTTGTAACGAATCATAAAACAATAAATTAAAGGGTTAAACATATTGTCCGGGAATTCTTTTCCCTTTCGACGATACAAAAATAATACTCCGGATCTCCCGGAAATCAGCTGTATACGGTTGTGTATGGTAGCGGTCGGTTATTTGTCATTATAGTCGGTTATTCAATGAAAAAACGTTGGTTATATAGTCGTTTTTTGTTATTTTTGTAACAGTAAATCAGAAACATATCCATCATGAGTGAATTTAAAATACGTGCCTACGGGCGCATGGAACTGGCGCAACTTTATTCTCCGCAACTAACTGACATCGCCGCTTATCGAAAAATGAAGAAATGGATCTCTCTATGTCCCGGACTTCTGCAACGCCTGTACGACTTAGGCTATGAATCAAAGCGACGTTCATTCACACCGTTGGAAGTAAGAGTGATTGTGGATGCCCTGGGAGAGCCTTAAATAAAGCGCCACTTTATGATGCATAAAGCTAAGCTTTACGATGTCTAAAGCTTAGCTTTACACCTCCTAAAGCGATGCTTTATGCAGTAAAAACGGATGCGGTAATCAAAATGAATGTACCAGTCCAAACGATTACAGTAAGTAAGGCGGGTACAGTGGGGACACTTTCCCCGTTTCACTCATACACACACGCACGCGCGTAACCCCCTTTGCCGTCTACACTGATTAGCTTGCCTTGTCGGGTGAGACGTTTCAGCCAGGTGATGGCGGTGCTTTTGTTGATACCCAGAGCTGTTGCTTTTTCCAGCAATTCCGTGCGGGTAAATTCCTTACCCAGTTGCTGGAAGAGGAAATCCCGGTCGGCATTGGGTCGGTGGCTGACTTCAGTGTTGGGGAGGAATGACAGGATATGCATGGCGTGACAGTAGAGAGGTTCCGCCAAATTTAATACGGCGTGGAAGTCTTCCGCCGAGATGGATACGTTCCAGCGGGTGACGATGCCGTCCTTGCGGTTGTCCGAAGGAATAGACTTGTCGGGTGTGAAGGGGGAGGAGGAGGAAATTTGGAGGCTGTAGGGATTCGGGTGTTCGAGCGCGCGCAACACGGCTACTTCCGACATGATCCTGCACAAATTGATAGCCATACGCGCCACAAAGCTATACATTTCTCTGTCGTTGGCTATGCTCGAACGATCGAACAACTCCGAAAAGACGGCGTCAATTTCGTTTTTCTGCTCGTTCGTGAGCTGCAGCGTGTGGATACCATTCTTCTTTATCATGTCCAGTTGATTTTTCCATTCCAGTCCCAGAGCGTTGAATACCTCTTCCCAGTCTGTTTCGTCGTCTACAAACTGGCTGACCCATTTGTCGATTCCGTACATGTAGTAGTACAACTGGCGGGAGGATCCTCCGTCTTCCGTTGTCGGGATGAAAGCTTTCACCTGGAGTGGGGTGCCCGACATCAGGAGCGAAAGGCAGACTTTTTTTGTTTCCCGATATTCTTGGTTACCGCGACGGTTGTAGGACAAGAAGTCGTGGTCGAACGCTTTGCGTAGCGTGTCACTCCAATGGCCGTGTTCCGATCCGATGGCGGTGGACAGTGTGTCGGCTTCCGACTCGAAGATAAGTCCTGTACCTTCGGAGTCCATAATGTTTTGTAGGATGCCTGTGCCGGTGTTATTGCCCGAAATTAAGAACATTTTGTTAGGGGGCATTTGCGGGACTTCCATTTTCGACCGCTCTTTTCCCATCGCGTCGTATTCGGCTTTTTCTTTTTTATAGATCTTCATTTGCGCCGCCACTTTCGCGCGAATCTCGTCATGGATGGGTTGCACGAGCAGGCGGAGGTAGGAGAGGATGCCTTTGCCGGAAGCAGAGGGCGCCACGATGAAACATTGGAGGCTAGGATAATAGTATTTGCCGCCATAGAGGCATCGCACGTGGCGCGACATGCAAGCTCCCAGCGCGGTGAATGCTCCCATCAGCATGATGTCGCGTTGAATCTCACTTTTAGCAACTTTGATGATACGCTGCAGGAGTTTCGGCCAGTTTGCTTCCGGCAGAGTGGGGAGCGGGTGTTGCGGATCGCTACCGGATAGCAGTTGTTCTTCTTTTTCTTCCGTGATCGTTTCTTCGTCTGTTTCCTCATTTGCCACCTTATTATACGCGCGTGCCTGTGTGAGAGTTTGAGGGGCTGTCCTCACTGTCCCCACTGTCTCCACATAGCTGATGGCGACTCCTGTCGCTTCGGCAAGATGGAAAGCGGTGCCCAGGTGCACTTCTCCACGTTGGGTGTGGAGTGCGTTGGAGAATACCCGTTCGGCATGTTCGCGCTGATACTTGGGAGAGACCCGGCATAGGCGGTGAAAAAACTCACGTCCTGCTTCACCGCAATCCGTTGCGATGGCGAATGACAATTGTACGTATTCAAGATAAGTGGGAGCAATGTCCGCTCCTGCCGCTTCGACTGCTTCGGTGAGACGGCATAAAGATTCAATATCAGTCATTTGGATTTATGATTTTTGATTTATGATTTATTCGTTGGTGGTTCTGAACAATGCTTCCGGGTCGTAACTAAGGAAACAGGATCTCACGAGGTCTTTGCCGGAGAAATCTACTTTGGATTTCGTTTCGGAAGAAACTGCTGTTATCGTATTGTATGCCGTCTCTACGT
>DXOJ01000290.1 GCA_019412865.1 Bacteroides sp.
GGAGATGTGTATAAGAGACAGGTTGATGGCCTGATGATACGTCATAATTTGATTTATTCTCTAGATACTGAAAAAAATAAAGAGTCTGATTTTATTCAGATGTATAATTGTAATGAAGTTACAATAAAAGAAAATCGGGTACAGTTGCACCACCTATTTAAATAAATTCTATTTCAATTTTAAAAGAAATAGATAAATATATAGTAAAAGATTTGATTATAGTAAACCCTGGAAATTTATAATACAAACTTCCAGGGTTTATTTTTATAAGAATAACATTTGATGAATAGTTTAATAAAATGGAGAACTTTATTCAGCTACACTCCACAATCTTACTGACTTAAATTCTATATTTCTACAGATATCTGAGAAAGATACTACCCAGCCTACGGTAATAGTTTTTTCTTCTGTTAGTTCAAATATAGGTAAGGCAGATGTTTTATTAGTATGTTCTGACTCAAATTTGAGGTAAGAGAGGATAATGTCTGACTTTTCCAATTCTTCATTGTCAGGTAGTGATTCGCTTTGAGCTACAGCAAAATGGATATTGGTACTGCCAGAACCTATATTTGCGGCGTTTTTTACTTCGATACGCATTTCATACTTTCCTTCTGGTAAAGTAAATGTTTGCCAGATCTTTCCGTTGTCATAATATCCCTGACTCCATTGTGTTGTTTCGAACTGAATTGTTCCATCGTTATATTCTGTGAAGCCGGCACCTCCATTGGCATTTTTAGTTTCCATAACTTCATTCCATTTCCAATCGTAAGGTTTTCCCCATTTATTGTTTACATCATATCCTCTAAATGGATATCCGGCATTCTTAATATAAAGACTGGTTAGGTCTTTTGTAATGCCAATGTAACTTTGGGAAGGCAATGTAACTTCTTTATATTCTGTAACAAATTCGTCCAAGGAAGTTGTTGTCGGTTTATATATACTATTGTACCGGAGTATTCCATTAGCTTTAAAATTGTCGAGTTCTGTTGTAGTCTCGTCAACTGAAATATATTTCGAGCCTAAAGTTCCGTCCTGACGTTCATATTCAAGGTTACAGCCTACTAAACCATCTCCTCTTGATATATTCCAATTCAGTTTGGCTGCCCATATTCTTTCTGATTGTCCACTTTCATTTACAATTTCTTTTTGTTCAGGAGAGATACTATGTAAAATCCGGTTGGTTAATGCTTGTTGGTATAGTTCGCCATATGCATAAGCAGATACCTCTGTCGGGATAGATGTGTTGTTTTTGGGATCATAGGTGACTATCGAGAAGTCATATTGTCCTTCTGTTAAATTCTCTAACATAAATTCGAAGGTTTCTCGTGGTTCCGTACGTTCTATTGGAAACTCTTTAAACTTTTCTTCCAATGTAATAGGATCTTTGTAACTGATAACACATTTTACCTGATTTACACCGTACATCATTTTTCCTTCTATTTTGATTCTGTTTTTTCCAGTAAAAGCTTTGAGTGAATCAAGTTTTCCTACATAGATTTTTTCTCCCTCGTCTAGATAAGGCTGAATGCCATCCAGCATGCCATTACATGAATAGAAAAAGCACAGGATACTACAGAGAATCAATATATTTATTTTTTTCATACTTTTGCTTTGTTAAAAGGTTATTGTATCGGGGTTCCGTAGAACCAAAGTTGCTGCATAACTACCAATCCGGCACCGTCATGAGTAGAAAGTATTTTAAATCGAATGTATCTTACTGGAGGAATATCTGCCGGAAATTCAAATTCTTCTCCTTTACTAGCATATGTTATATCTTCTTCTGAATTTGAACCGGCGGGCCATCCGGAAGGTTTTATGCTTTCACAATCTGCCAGTTTGGTCCATCCGTCCCAACTTCCGTCCGAAGATGGTAAATCAGAACGTCCCCATACTTCCCATTCTTTGATAGCACCTGCACGATAGTAATAACTACCTCCCATGGAGCGTTGCCATGAGGTGAAGCGGCTTAATTGAGCGGTTTGACCCATATCGAATGTAAACCATACAGGAAACTCGGAAGGATTAAAGTCATAACCGTGAGCATAATTCCAACTGTTTAATCCATGATCTCCATTGAATAAAGACTCCAAAGTATGACCTGCGTTGTCCATCTTTATATCATTGGCTAGATAGAAAGTTTTGAATTTGGTCAAATCCAATTTTTCTTCATATAGTGGTGTCAAGGTTGTTAAGTATTCTTCTGACTGGTTATCATATAGATCGCGGACACGAACTTTAAAATCATGTGGTTCGGCAGAGAACCCTCGGAGTGTAAAGCCGATGTTTTTTACAGAAGTATATTCTGTATGTTCTATATTCCAATTACCTTTTGAATCTTTTGTAGATACATCAAAGATGAGATAGTTTCTGCCTCCATTTGTAGTATGTATATAAATACCTCCGAATGTAGGATTTACCTCTATTTCTTCAATGGCAGTAAGGTATGCCGGTTTTCCAGGTACTATTTCGGTGATGATAGCTTCTCCTTCTTTCTCCATTTTGTTAACGGCTGAGATTACTAGTTTTTTCGGATTCGTATTTCCGAAACCTTCTATTGTCGTTTCATCAGTATAGAGAGAAGCACGTGCTTCCATTTCTTTTCCATTGTCAAGTGTATATTTTATTTTGATATACAATAGATCTTCGTCTGTTGGAGCAATGAATTTCAATGTCACTCCACCAGGAATTTGTTCATAGGAAGTCACTTGTACTGTACCAGGAGCATGTCCACTGCCATCCCCATAAGGTTTATGAGTTTCTACATCTTCGCAACTGTGTAGCAATACTGCCGCACATGCCATCCATATATAATATAAGATTCTTTTTTTCATTGTTTTTCGATGTTTATAATTACCATCCATACGTTTGAATTAATTTGTCGTCTACTTGTAAGTCTTGTTTTTTTATAGGCCACAAATAGTCTTTAGTTGTAAATGCGCGAGGAACAAAGAGAGTTGTGACTTTATAAAAGTCTTCCTCTATTTCTCCTTGTACGTTCCATCCTTTAATGGATTTACTCAGTTCTTTTGAAGCGTCTTTCCATCGTCTGAGATCATTGTATTGATGTCCTTCCAACGCAAGTTCAATTTTACGTTCCTGTTTGATGATACTTCTCATCCCATCTTTAGTTTTAGGTTTGGTAGGATCATTGCTGTACTTTTCCCATGCTACTCTGACATCTCCTATATCTTCGGTCTGTCCAAGTACACCTTTTTTCAATCCAGAACGTTCGCGTACCTTCCGTAGGTATGTATAAACTTCTTCCGGTACATTATTATCACCTTCTGTAGCTTCATTAAGTGATTCTGCATACATTAGATACAAGTCGCCTAATCTGATAATAGGGAATGGGTATTCGTAGACTACTTGTGAAGATTGAGTTATAGCATTTTGATAATATACTACTTTTTTAGCGAAATAACCTGTAATGGAGTAGTTAAATCCCCATTTGTTTCCAGAGTTTCTTCCATATTTACCATCTACATAATTCAAGTCATTGACATCTGTACGTCCGTTACCATACCAAGTGGAACCATCGAAACCGAGAGACCCGTAGAAGCGGGGTTCTCTGTTGAAGTGAAGTACGGCAGTGGTCCAGCCTGTTCGCATGTTATATTTATCAGCACTAGTCACTTGTCGGGTTGTGTAACGATTATCATAGTTTCCGTTTGTTAACCATTCTTTGTCTTCGTCAATGGGCACTCCATTTTTACTGTAAAATTGTTCTGCTGTTTCCAGTGTAGGAGCATATACACCTGCTGCCCTGCTTTGCAAAATACCTCCTGTCACTTCACCGTTTCCACTACCTTGTTTTAAGGAAGGAAGAATACAAGCCATAGAGAGGTTCTGCAATTCGTTAGTACCTTGTTTGCCTACACTCCATACCAATTCGGGGTTAAAACGTTCTGTTACCGTCTGACGGATATTCATACTGTAAAATATTTCTTCGGGTAAATCCTGACTATAAGACATATCCATGCTACAATCGTAAAGCTTGCATCCGTTGGCTTCTGCTGATTCGATTGCCGCTTTGCAGGCTTCCGCGGTTTTTACCCATTTTTCACGGCTGAATTCTTGATTGATGAGCGGTTTTCCTTCTTTATTTCTAAAGTTTGCATACTCCTTGTTGCCATTGAAGAGAGGACTGGCTGCCCATAATAGGATTTTGGCTTTTAGGGCGAGTGCGGCAGGCTGCGTCAGACGTCCCATTTCAGTAGCTTCCATAGTGATGACCGGCGGAAGGTCTTTGTAAGAGTCATCTATTAATTTTACCATAAAGTCTACTACCTGGTCTACCGGCATACGGGTTACTTTTACTCCTTCAGACGAAGTTGATACGGGGAGAGCTTCGTCTACAATAGGGATAGGGCCGTAGTGCTCAAACAAGAAGAAATGATAGTAGGCTTTCAGTACATTTACTTCGGCTATCCATCTCTTTCGTTCCGAATCCGTCAGGTCGTTTACTTTATGCTGATCTCTCACATAACTTAGGAAAATATTACATTCCCGGATGGCACGGAACATAGGAAGCTTACTTCCTCCTTCTCCATCCCAATAGTTGGCATATGGCGCATTTGTATTCTGCAATCCGCGGGCTATGTAAAAGCTGACTTCATTATCAAAATAAGAATCTTTGTCGGTATAAAACCAACATTCGTGTCCGGCTCCCATACCGGGTATGCGTTTAACGGAACCATGATCGGGGACGAAATGATAGCAATTTGCCAAGTAACGCTGGGCTGTATTCTTGTTGTTAAATACAATGTCCAATGTTGTCACGTTATCGGGAACGATGTCCAAATAATCCGAACAGGAACAAAGCAAGCCCAAGCTGATGAATAGAATATATTTCGTAAATTTTTTCATATCGTTGCTTATTAGAAGTTAATGTTAATGCCAAGATTATATACTCGCTGGATGGGGTATCCCAGACCATTATTTCCCATTTCTGCATCCCATAACTTAAATTTACTGAAGGTCAGCAGGTTGCTTCCTGTCAAATATAAGCGTAAGGATTGCACGCCTATTTTTTTCAAGGCTTTCTGTGAGAATGTATATCCCAATTCTACTGTTTTCAAACGGAGGAATGAACCGTCGTGCATCCACCAGGTGCTTGTTACCATATTATTATCAACAAGTGTGGGAGACAGGCGAGGCCAGAATGCATATATGTCGCGGTTGTTTTCAGACCAATGGTCGTTAGCAATGACATCTAAACATTGCTGTACGCCTATACGATCACCGGCATCATAATTTACAAAAGGGGATGTATTTCTGGGATCGATGAAGAAAGATACTCTTGCATTTCCCTGGAAGAACATAGAAAGGTCAAACCCTTTGTAACCGGCAGAAAATCCGAAGCCATAGGTAATCTCCGGCTGATTAGGATAGCCGAGGAAAGTCTGGTCTTCATCTGTAATCTTTCCGTCGCCATTCAAATCTTTATATTTGATGTCTCCCGGCATAGCTCCACCATTGAAACTTGTCTGTGAGGGAGAGTTGGCAACATCGTTTACATCAATAAACAAGCGTTCGGCAATATATCCGTAATTGTGATTGATAGCCTGCCCGATTCTGGAGCGGTATCCTTGTCCGTAACTGGCATAATCCAGTTCTTCATAAACTTCATACCTACCTTTGGCGAGTGTGAAGTTTCCCATTCCTTTTATCCAGAAATCTTTGTTGGCAATATAAGAATAGTTGGCAGACAAATCAATTCCTCGGGAGGATGCTTCACCTATGTTTGCGCTTACTCCGGCAGAAAGTCCCATACTAGATGGAATATGAGCACGAGGTTGGTAAATCTGGGTACGGCGTTCATAGAAGAAGTCCGTCTGGATTTCCAAAGCACTGTTGAACATACCCAGTTCAAAACCTAAATTTACTTTCTTCGATTTTTCCCAAGTGATATAGATGTTGGGATAACGGGAAACAGATACGCCGTTCATATGATTATCATAATCTGTTCCGAAGAATTGATCGCGATTTCCATCGTTGGGGTTCACTTCCGACAAATAGTAGAAACGGTCTTCCGAGCTTCCGATAGCATCATTACCTACCAGTCCATAAGTCAATTTGAATTTTAGTTTGTCCACTGTATTTCGTAGCGGTATCCAGAAGTCTTCATTAGAAATGATATAACCAAGACCGAAAGAAGGGAAAAAGCCGTAACGCTCATGGGCGGCAAAACGTTCGGAACCATTGTATCCGAAGTTGAATTCTGCAAAATACCTTGAATCATAAGCATAAGTGAAACGTCCGGCAATTCCCTGGTTTCTACGTGGTAATGATTGTTGCAAGGTCTTTTCGCTTGACCTTTTTTCTTCTCGGCGGGTATATACCAACATTCCGCTAGTAGCGTGTGCACCGAATGTCCGGCCATAGCTGACGGCTGCTTCTATATAATTGGTGGTGTTGATGTTCTTAGCACCTTGGTTATAGGATAAATACTCTTCTCCTTCTACAATATTGGTCAGCGTATAACTATTGTTCGTTTTATCATAGTTGGCCTGATAGTAATAAGGATTAATGGCACGGGTGAGGTCGGAATAAGAAGAACGGGTGGTGCTGACCAGAACTCTGGCATCCAATCCTTGGGTAATAAAATCCAGTTTTTGTTTCAGTTCGGCTTGTGCGGCCACCAATAAGTTATTGGATTCTTTATATCCTCTTACCATATCTGCATAAGGATTGATGTAAGCTCCTTTATTGGCATTACCAAACAGTACATGCGTGTTATTGGCATACTCGTCTGTTGCCGGATAACTTTTAGGATATAAGACAGGACTGGTTTTCATTACCTTTTTATAGAGTCCTTCACCGCTGTCGAGCGGGCCGGTATAATCATCGAAGTTTCCGTTGACACGAATGGCAAATTCCGTAGTTTTACTTAAGTCCATATTGATATTTGACCGGACAGAATAACGTTGCCAGTTGATGTTACTGTTGTAATTGTTAAGCTTATCATTTTTGATTACTCCTCCGTCTTTGGTGTAAGAAGCTGCTACATAATAGCGTACTGCACTACCACCACCACTCAGGTTGGCGTTTACTCTTGTGGAGAGAGCATAGTCATTGAATAACTCATCATACCAGTCTACTGCCGGATAATAATATGGATTAGTACCGGCAATGGTATTTTCTATTTTTTCTTGGCTATATACAGTGTAGTTGGCACTGGCAGCAGGATTGTTGGGATCACGTCGTGAGTTAACCGCTTCATTGTTCAGTTTCATAAAATTGACAGGGTCTGTCAACTTCACCTTTTTTCGGGGAGTAGATACCGACTGTTCTACGCGAACAGACACTTTAGGTCTTCCAGCTGTTCCCTGTTTAGTAGTCACAAGGATTACTCCGTTTGCTCCGCGTGCACCATACAAAGCAGTGGCTGTAGCATCTTTCATAATGGAGAACTGTGCAATATCATCCACATTTAGGCGGGCGAGGTCGTCCGTACTCAATTCAATGTTATCGATCAGAATCAACGGATCTTTCTTGTATCCGAATGTTGTAGCGCCACGTACAAAGAATTGGGCATTATCTTTACCGGGTTCGCCTGATGTCTGAAAAGCGATCAGACCGGACATTCTTCCGGCAAGGGCGGTTGTCAAGTTACTGCTTGGCACTTTCAATTCCTGTGGATTTACTGTAGAGACAGCACTGATGACACTCTCTTTCTTTTGCTTGGCAAAAGCGACTACTGTCACTTCGTCGAACTCGTTGGTTTCAGGAAGCAGTTTGATAGCATAAAAATCTTTATTGTCTATTTTTACTTCCTGCTTTTTCATACCAAGGAATGAAACGACTAGTATCTCTCCGGTTTTCGCTTTTATAGTGAATTTTCCATCGATGTCTACAATTATACCACCTTGTCTGTTTTTAATTGTAATAGTGGCTCCTGCCAAAGGCTCATTATCATCACCGGTTACCATACCTCTTATTTCTCTGTTTTGCGCGTATATATTCGTCGCAAAGAAAAGACAGAGTAGAACCAGAATCAGCCGATTCATTTTAAAGAATGAATAAGTTCTTTCTTTCATGTTTTTCATGGATAATTTTAAATTAATACTAGGTTAATACACTTCTGACAACTAGACTGTTGTCTTGTTAACGGTGGAAATTCTCGAATTCGTTTCATATATTATTAGATTTAATGTGATAATTTTCTAAATTCA
>DXOJ01000291.1 GCA_019412865.1 Bacteroides sp.
AAAAATCACATTCTTTGTATACGTAATATCCTAATTTTGGAACGCAAATTAAAAGAATATTAATAAACTAAATTATCTGATTTATATGACAAAATTAAGATGTATGCTTTGTTGCCTGATGATCTGTACTATTACTATTGATGCTAGGACTGTTAATGATATATATAAAAGAATATCTGCACAAGTCTCCTTGAAGGTTCCCGGTAATCAATCACGAAACTATTCCCTTGCTTTTCAAGGAGCCGTTGATGATAAGGGAATCTATCTGTTAGAGTCTGAAGAAAAAATACCATTAATCATTACAGAGAGAATAGAACGTGACAATGTTAAATGTGTAATGGTAGTAAGTATTACGGCATTGGAAGACGTGTACTTTAATTATCAACAACAGTTGAAAACAGGCTTCCGACATAATGACTGTATGTTTTATCTACCAGGATTCTGGTATAGTCGCAATTTACGTTCTCCTAAAGGTGCTCCTTCATTTCATATATCAGAGAGTTGGCTGGTACGTGAGGATCGTCTGAGCTCACCCCTTACCGGTATCTTCAATCAGAAAGATGGACGTTATATGACTGTGGCACGCAAGGACGATTTTCAATGGGATGCCCTTGCTACCCACCAAACAGGCGAAATCATCCTCTCGGGCAAAACGTCCCTAGGGTTCACCGGCTTTGAGAGCCATGACGGAACATCAACACTATCTTTTGGATTTCCTTACCGAGAAGCTCCTAAAACCTATATTCGTAAGTTGACGCTGGCTCCGGAGGTTACATCTTTCCAATATCTAAAAAAAGGAGAAACAGTACTCCTGACCTGGGAATTTATCGAGGGGCAGGCTACAGACTACTCAGATTTTATTTGCCATACTTGGGAATATTGTTATGATACATACCGTCCCCAACCTGTGAAAATACCTTTTTCTCCAGAAGAGATAAAAGGAGTGCTGAGCAATTATTTTGTGGAAAGTTTTGTTGGGGACAAAGCTCTTGCCTATTACTCCAGCCCTGAAATGAAAGTGGCAGCCTGTGCCAACATGAATGTAGCAGAGATAGGTTTTGTCGGTCGCGTACTTCTAAACGCTTTCAATGCATGGGAGTTTGGCAATGAGAATGGACGTGATGACCTTGCAGCTAGCAGTAAAAAGATATTTGATAGTTACTTAGAAAATGGCTTTACGGAAACCGGTTATTTGCGTGAATGGGTAAATCTGGAAAATGATAGTGATGTGAAAGAAGAACGCCCAGTGCATAGCATACGTCGTCAGTCGGAAGGAATTTATGCCATGTTTCATTATCTGAATTATGAACAGAAGTATAAACGTCACCATCCTGATTGGGAACAACGCTTAAAGAAAATGCTCGATATGTTCTTGCAACTGCAAAATCCAGATGGAAGTTTTCCACGTAAATTCCATGATGACTTTACAGTTGTTGACGGAAGTGGAGGAAGTACTCCATCCGCTACATTACCTCTGGTTATGGGATATAAATATTTTAAGGACAAACGCTATCTGTCCGCTGCCCGGCGTACTGCGGAATATCTGGAAAAAGAGCTTATATCAAAGGCTGACTATTTCTCCTCTACGCTGGATGCAAACTGTGAGGATAAGGAAGCTTCCCTCTATACCGCTACGGCAACTTACTATTTATCATTGATAACAAATGGTACGGAACATAACCACTATGCCTCTCTGACACGAAAAGCGGCTTATTTTGCCTTGTCCTGGTATTACGTCTGGGACGTTCCGTTTGCTCCCGGGCAGATGTTGGGTGATATCGGTCTGAAAACTCGCGGCTGGGGAAATGTCTCGGTGGAGAATAATCATATTGATGTATTTATTTTTGAATTTGCCGATGTGCTCCGTTGGCTTTCCAAAGAGTATAATGAACCTCGTTTCTCTGATTTTGCTGAAGTCATTTCTACTTCCATGTGCCAGTTACTTCCTTATAAAGGACATATGTGTGGAGTGATAAAAGTTGGTTATTATCCGGAAGTGATCCAGCACACCAACTGGGATTATGGAAGGAATGGAAAAGGATATTATAATGACATGTTTGCTCCCGGTTGGACGGTAGCATCCCTTTGGGAATTGCTGACACCGGGACGTACTGAGAATATACTGTTGAAATAGCTCTGATATCCACTTTTCAGGATATTCTTATATCCTGTTGTATGTTAATTAATGAAACTAACAATTAAGACAATGCAGAGACTACGTATTTTAGTTATATTAATACTTCTTTCTTTGATGCCTCTTTATTCCCTTGCCGTTCTGAATGAAGGACAATATGCATTCCGTTCACTTGATATCAATAATGGATTATCCCAGAATACGGTCCATGCCATCCTTCAGGATAAACAAGGATTTATGTGGTTTGGGACGAAGGATGGTCTTGACCGGTATGATGGTATCTCTTTTCGGACTTTCATGAAAGAATCCGGAACCTTGGGCAATAATTTCATCACTTCTTTGTATGAAGACAATCTTGGGCAAATATGGATTGGGACAGACGTAGGCCTATATGTCTATTGCCCACAAATGGAAAAGGTCAGGCATTTTACTCTGATAAGTAATTCAAACATAGATATAGACTGTACGGTCAATCTGATAACTGGGGACCAGAAAGGAGGTATCTGGGTTGTAACTCAGACGCGGGGAATCTTCTATTACAATCCCCAGGATAGCCAGTTGGTTAATTATCAGTCGGACGGGTCCGGTACTCTGAACCTTAAAACTTCCGGCCAACTCTATTTTGATTCGGACGATGTCTGCTGGTTGGACATACGTGATGGAAATCTGTATTATTCAAAAGACAAGCTTAAAACTTTAACTCCGATTTTTCCAGAAGATTCAAAAGTGTCTTTCAGAGATGAATACATCTATAAATTGCTCCCCGGACCCTATAATTGCATGTATGTGGGAACTGTATTCGGACTGAAAGAAGTGAACCTAACTAATAAGACTATCCGTACCCTTCTTTCCAAGGATGAATTGGGAGGTGATATTTATATCAGGGAACTTGCATTTTATTCAGATGACGAATTATGGATAGGAACCGAATCGGGACTTTATATCTATAATCTGCACACGGCAAAAATCATCCACTTGCAGAACGTCAACGGTGATCCCTATTCAATCTCTGACAATGCCATCTATTCGATTCTCAAAGACCGTGAAGGCGGAATGTGGATAGGGACTTATTTTGGGGGTGTGAATTATTACCCCCGGCAATATACCTACTTTGATAAAGTCTATCCCCAGAAAGAATCAAACAAAATGGGAAAAAGGGTGCGGGAGTTTTGTGCCGCCCATGACGGCACACTCTGGATAGGTACAGAAGATAAGGGGCTTTTCCATTATTATCCTAGTACTGGAAAAATCGAACCGTTCATTCATCCGGATATTTATCATAATGTTCACGGATTGTATTTGGACGGAGATTATCTGTGGGTTGGGAATTTTGCAAAAGGATTGAAGCGTATTGATTTGAGGACATACGCTGTAAAGCACTATGATAATATTGCAAGTGATATCTTTTCTATCTGCCGGATAACTGCGGGCGATCTGTATCTTGGAACAACAATAGGATTGTTTCGGTACAACCCAGATACGGAACGTTTTAAACGCGTCCCCGAACTTGGGTGGACGTTTGTTTATTATATAAAGGAGGATAAGCAGGGGAATTTATGGCTGGCAACTTATGCCGATGGCGTCTATAAAAAGAATGTCCGTACAGGTGGTTGGGAACATTTCGTACATGAGGAAGCAGACTCGTCCACCCTTCCATCCAATAAGGTGCTGAGTATTTTTGAAGACAGTCAAAATCAGCTATGGTTTACCACACAAGGAGGTGGCTTCTGCCGCTTTGTGCCTTCCGCCAACACCTTTGTCCGTTATGACGGTATCGGTCTGCCAAGCAACGTCATTTATCGGATTGAAGAAGATGAAAAGGGATTGTTCTGGGTTTCAACCAATAAAGGGCTGGTGCATTTTAACCCGAAGAATTCCAGTTTTAAAGTGTATACAGTTGCTAATGGGTTGCTGAGTAACCAGTTTAATTACCAGTCCAGCTATAAGGATAAGAATGGACGGATTTATTTTGGCTGTATTAACGGTTTCATCTCCTTTGCCCCCTCCTCCTTTATTGATAATGATTTTTTACCCTCTGTTTTGATTACCGATTTTATGCTCTTTAATAAAAAGGTGGTAGTCGGAGAAAAAGGCTCTCCATTGAAACAAAGTATCACTTTGTCAAACCATATCGAACTTCAGTCAAATCAGAATTCGTTCTCCTTCAGGATAGCTGCGATAAGTTATCAGTCACCGAGCATGAATACACTGCTATATAGACTGGAAGGGTATGATTCCGAATGGCATACAGCGGGTAAGGGCCCTATTACGTATTCCAATTTACCTTATGGGACATACATGTTACGCGTGAAAGGTGCGAATAGTGATGGTGTATGGAATCCAGATGTACGCACATTGGGGATCAGGATATTGCCCCCGTTTTATTTATCCGTATGGGCATACCTGATTTATATCCTATTGATACTCGGTACATTTTTCGCCCTCTTCTTTTATTTAAGGAAGCGTACTATTGAAAAGCAGCGTAAAGAGATGGAGAAGTTCGAACAGGAAAAGGAGCAGGAACTCTACACCACTAAGATAGATTTCTTTACAAATGTGGCACACGAAATCCGTACTCCTTTAACACTGATAAAGTGCCCATTGGAGAATGTACTTGCTGATAGGGAACTCTCCGAAAATGTAAGGATGGAATTGGAAATTATGGATCAGAACGTGGAGAGGTTACTGAACCTGATAAACCAATTACTTGATTTCCGTAAAGCGGAAAATAAAGGTTTTAAATTGAATCCGAAAGAATATAATATCGGTACTATCGTCCACTCTGTTTATAAGTATTTCACCACTTTGGCAAAGCAAAGGGGAATTAAACTTGAAGTAGAAGTTCCAGAGGAAGAATTGTTGGCTTCTGTTGACAAAGAGGCTTTGACCAAAATTCTCAGTAATCTGTTTGCTAATGCATTGAAATATGCCCGGACATACGTTTATCTCCATTTGTCTGTTGATGAGAAGAATGAGGTGTTCACTATCTCTATGAGTAATGATGGGAATATAGTCCCTATCGAAATGCGTGAAAATATTTTTAAAGCCTTTGTCCAATACCGGGACGGGAAAGATATTGTCTCGGGCACAGGCATCGGATTAGCTATGGCTCGTTACTTGGCAGAGTTGCATCAAGGTATGCTGGTGATGGACCGGGAGCTAGATTGTAACCGTTTCATTCTTTCCATTCCAATATTACACCAGACACTTCCGGATGATTCGGAAGAACAACATAAGAAACCTGGGTATGATGATGAAGATCGTGAAGTTTCTGATAAAGATAAAAGAGAGGTTGCTTCCATATTGGTTGTAGAAGATAATAAGGATATGCTTGCTTTTGTGTTCAGGCAATTGTCTTCATTGTATCATGTACTGATTGCGGAAAATGGGGTCGAGGCGTTGGACGTTCTTGAACAGAAATCTGTGGATCTGATAATAAGTGACATTATGATGCCTCTGATGGACGGGGTTGAATTATGCAAGCATCTGAAACAAAATCTGGACTATAGTCATATTCCTGTAATATTATTGACAGCTAAAACTAATCTGGAATCAAGAATCGAAGGACTTGAAGAAGGGGCGGATGCGTATATTGAAAAGCCGTTTTCTATGGAGTATCTTCGTGCCAATGTAGCAAATCTGTTGAGTAATCGGGAAAGATTACGCCGTCACTTTATTGAATTTCCTTTTATCAAAGCAGATGCAATGGCGCAGACAAAGGCCGATGAGATGTTTATTAGCAAGTTAAATGAGTATGTATTACGCCATCTTGATAATACGGACCTGCAAATTGATGATATAGCGGATGCAATGAATATGGGACGTTCCAACTTTTACCGGAAATTGAAAGGAATCCTAAATATGAGTCCGAACGAATATCTCCGCCTTTTCCGTTTGAAGCAGGCAGCTTCCATACTGAAAGAAGGAACCTATGGAGTGGTGGAAGTCTCTTACATGGTAGGGTTCAGTACCCCCTCCTATTTTTCAAGCTGTTTTAAAAAACAGTTCGGAGTACTGCCTAAAGATTTCATATCGCACTAGTAATATGTATTTTGCTTTAAATTTTATAATATCAGGT
>DXOJ01000292.1 GCA_019412865.1 Bacteroides sp.
CACAGATACTGTGAGAAAGCAATTCTTTTAATTATATAAATAAAAAAGACTATGATCAGATTAAATGTTTTTGTTCGTGTAAACGAATCCAACCGCGAAGAAGCGATAAAAGCGGCAAAAGAACTGACTGCCTGTTCTTTAAAAGAAGAAGGATGCATTGCTTATGATACTTTCGAAAGCAGCACGCGTCCTGACGTTTTCATGATTTGCGAAACTTGGCAGAATGCCGAAGTATTGGCAGCACACGAAAAATCTCCTCATTTCGCTCAATATGTAGGTATCATTCAGAAATTGGCTGAAATGAAATTAGAAAAATTTGAATTCTAAATGAATTACGAGGCTGTTCTTGAACAGCCTCGTAAAATTCACTATTTCACTATCTTTCCGAGTAGAATTAGTCGAGTTTCTTATGGATAAATGTTCCTTCAATCCAATAAGTTGCATGATTCGATTCAAATTTCAACAAGACATAACCGGGATCAGTGGGGCCACCGGGAAAATGATCGATAAACCAGTCCTGCCAAAGTTCCTGCTTCATCTTTTCGTCAGTCACAACTTCCACTTTCCCCGTTAACGCTACGCTGTCTCCTTTATCCTGAAAGCATAATCCTGCCTTCGGATTCGATAAGAAATCAATTGTTTTTAGTGAATCTGCTCCGGTAGACATCCAGATAGTGGAAATTCCTTCTGTCAGGATTTTGCTCATCGGTACAGGGCGGGGATAACCTTCTTTATTCACAGAAGCAAGGGTAACTACTTCACATCTCTGCAACAATTCTGTTGCTTTCTCTTTCATTGTTTTTGTGGTCATAAATTGATTGTTTTTTATTAACCTTGCAAAGGTAACGGCATATCTTCCCATTCTATTGTAAAAAAGCGACTTTTACCTAATCTATCTTTGTGGTTCGATATAAGTAAGTGTGGTTTCTTCCGGAACGGTTAGGGAAAGAAAAGACGCAGGAGTATTGCCGGACATCGACTTAATCTCTTTTGAAAAATGCGCTAAATCATAGTATCCTGCATCAACTGCCGTAGTCAACAGATTGGCTGATGTTGTGGTTCTCAACAATTCCACAGCATTCTTAAATTTAACAATACGGCTGTATTCTTTAGGAGTAAATCCGGTATAATGCTTGAACTTTCTCTCAAAATGACGCTGACACAAACAGACATCATCCATCAAGCTGCGAACTGAACGTTTTCCTTTGGAATGATTAATCATGTTCACTGCCATAGCGACATGAGAATCGGCAGGCTGATAATGACGCGCCAAATATGCCAGCAAATATTCTTCCACTACTCGTATTCGATCTGTGACATGCTTCTGCTCACCTAATTTTTCAATAAAAGTGTCATCAAAAACAGCCTTCATCTCATTAGTACTGACTCTGCTATTCACAAACTCGTGTAGAGGCAGGTTTGTAAAGCAAGACAAACCACAAGGTAAAAAACGAACGCCAAACATGTGAATCGATTCTGTATAAGTGACGAGTTCCGAATATTTTGTCATAGGTCCTACAAAATAGGAACGATAGGGTTGCATAATCAGACTCCCTTCTTCAACAGCATTAGCCACCTCTCCCAGCGTAAATATAAAATCGGTACAACCATCCGGCAGAATATGGATGCGCATACCATAATCCGGATTGCCCTTAAACTCCCAATAGCTATCAATGTAGGGAACAAGTAAATGAGAAGGTTGATATTCTGTATACATGGATCTATTTTGTACGCAAATATAGCGAAAATAAATTCTAATCAACGATGCGTCCGTTTGCCTTTACCTTTTGAAGCCATTCAGGGACAATCTCTTCGAGAAATTTATCTTTGCCTACCTTTTCGGCAGCCATATCCAAACCGATATATTGCTGCGCCTTTTCTTTCGTTGTGATATCCGGAAGCGGAACATCACCAGTATATCCGTACGTTCAATTTGAAGGGGTCACTTTCAGCTGGACAAAAGGGATCAATTTAGATTGGATTCAGGGGATCAATTTGATTTGGACAGGAGGGGGCAAATGGTCCCGGATTTTCCATTTTGTCCATGCCTTTGGTTTATGTCGAACAAAAATAGTGTAAATTCTTTAAAAGAAGAGTTTTTTATTGGAAATGTTTCCCCAAAGTCCATTTTAATTCAATTTTTAGTAAAAGGTTTCTATTTGCCACGGCTTTTTCATTTAAGCTTTGATTCGGGGTTACCATGCCCCTACCCATGC
>DXOJ01000293.1:0-1865 GCA_019412865.1 Bacteroides sp.
ATCTCACATTGATATTTTTGCAGAAATTTTAAACAGTTCCTTTTTCACAATGAAACAAAGCGAAATAAAAAAGAAATACCCTTATGTAGAGCGTGACATCAGTTGGATGTACTTCAACCAACGTATTCTGCTGGAAGCTGCCCGCTCCGAAGTGCCACTATTGGAACGGCTCACTTTTCTTGGGATTTATTCAAATAACCTGGATGAGTTCTTTCGTGTCCGTGTAGCTACTCTGAACCGGATTATTGAATATGCTGATAAAAACATACAGGCAGAACAAGAAACTGCCGCCTGCACTCTGAAACAAATAGGGAAGCTGCACAATCGTTACTACAAGCAGTTTGAGGAAACATTCGCTTCCATTATGGAGGAATTGAAGAAAGAGAATATCTACGTTATCAAAGATACGGAAATGACAGACGAACAGAAAGCATTCGTCACTTCTTTCTATCGCAACAAACTGAATGGTTCTACCAACCCGCTTTTCCTCAATGGAACCCGCCCGCTGGACGATCAGACAGATGAGGATATTTACCTTGCCATCCGTCTGCTGCGCAAAGATGAAACGGGAAAGATAAAGGAGAAAGACTATGCAGTGATTGAACTGCCGACCGAAGACTTCGGCCGTTTTATTCAATTGCCTGATTCGGATGGAAAAACATATCTCATGTTTCTTGACGACGTGATCCGTTACTGTTTGCCGATGATTTTCGTCGGTATGAAGTATACAGATTATGAGGCGTACACTTTCAAATTCACTAAAGACGCCGAAATGGAAATTGACAGTGATCTGCGGACAGGGGTACTTCAGAAGATTTCCAAAGGTGTGAAAAGCCGGAAGAAAGGGGAACCGATCCGTTTCGTCTATGACGAACAAATTCCTAAAGACTTGCTGAAAAAGTTGACCGGCCGCCTGAACGTGGATAAGAATGACACGCGTGTAGCCGGAGGACGCTATCACAATTTCAAGGATTTAATGAAATTTCCGGTTTGCGGTCATCATGAACTGAAATATCCAGTTTGGGAACCTATTTTCAAGCCTGAACTGAATGGCATGGAAAGTCTGCTCACTTTGATTCGTCGGAAAGATCGTTCTTTACATTATCCTTATCATAGCTTCGATACTTTTATCCGTGTGTTGCGCGAAGCCGCTATCAGTAAAGAAGTAAAAAGCATCAAGATGACGCTTTATCGCTTGGCTAAAGAGTCCAAAGTGATAAAAGCTTTAATCTGTGCAGCCAGAAACGGGAAAAAAGTCACAGTAGTTATCGAACTGTTGGCACGTTTTGATGAAGCGTCTAATATCAACTGGAGCAAGAAAATGCAGGATGCGGGGATTCATGTTATTTTCGGAGTAGAGGGTTTGAAAATCCATTCTAAATTGCTGCATATCGGTACTCGGCACGGTGATATCGCCTGCATCAGTACAGGAAATTTCCATGAAGGAAATGCACGTATGTATACTGACTATACCATTATGACTGCTCACCGTCCCATTGTCCGGGAAGTCAATGCCGTATTCGATTTTATCGAAAAGCCTTATACTCCTGTCGATTTCAAAGAGTTGCTCGTCTCTCCCAATGATATGCGTAAACGGTTCATTGCCCTGATCAACAAAGAGATAAAAAATAAGGAACAGGGAAAAGAGGCTTATATCCTAGCTAAAGTAAATCATATTACTGACCGTGCACTTGTTGAAAAGCTATACGAAGCCTCAACAGCAGGTGTTCAAGTGGAGCTGGTAGTACGCGGTAACTGTTCTTTAGTGACAGGTGTTCCGGGTATCAGCGAGAATATACACATCAATGGCATTATCGACCGTTATCTCGAACATTCGCGCATTTTCATCTTCGCCAATGGTGGAG
>DXOJ01000293.1:1875-3904 GCA_019412865.1 Bacteroides sp.
GTTCTGCCGACTGGATGCCTCGCAACCTGGATAATCGTATTGAGGTGGCGGCACCGGTCTATGATAAAGAAATCCAGGCAGATTTAAAACGAATTGTCTGCTACGGATTCCGGGATACGGCAAAAGGAAGAATTGTAGATGGTACAGGTGAGAACCGGGAAAAAGAACGGGAAGAAAACAGTGTCCCATTCCGCTCACAAGAAGAATTATATAACGAATACAAGAATACATTATGATAAGTATGAAAAAAGTTAATTATGCAGCAATAGATATAGGCTCTAATGCGGTACGACTGCTGATAAAATGTGTAAACGAGGAGAATGCGCCCGAATTAATGAGTAAGGTGCAGCTCATCCGTATTCCGTTACGGTTGGGAGAAGACGCCTTTACTGTGGGGGTTATCTCCGCAGAAAAAGAGAAGAAACTGATTCGGCTGATGAAAGCCTACAAACAATTAATGAAGATATATGATGTGGTAGACTATCGTGCGTGTGCCACCTCTGCCATGCGTGATGCACGTAATGGTAAGGATATCGTTCAGCAGATCGTCAAAAAGACGGGTATCCGTGTAGAAATCATCGACGGGCAGGAAGAAGCGCATATTGTTTACGACAATCATATCGAACAGTTATTTGCTTCAGGGCAAAATTACCTGTATGCAGATGTGGGAGGTGGTAGTACGGAAATCAATCTTATCAGCAACGGCGAACTGAAAAATTCCCGTTCATATAATATAGGTACGGTACGTATGCTTAGCGGCATGGTAAAGGAAGAAGAAAAGGAAGCTTTGCGCACTGATCTGATAGGGCTTGCCACAGAATATGCCCCTATCAGTATCATCGGTTCGGGAGGAAATATTAATAAGTTATTTCGTTTAGCGGACAAGAAAGATAAAAAAGCGTCTCTCCTACCCATCGAATCACTGCAAGATATATATGAAACATTGAAAGCCCTCTCTACCGAACAACGTATTAAACAATATAAGTTGAAACCGGACCGGGCCGATGTTATTGTTCCTGCTGCAGAAATATTTCTCGAGATAGCTACTCATGTAAAAGCTACCGGAATTATTGTACCTACCATCGGACTGTCTGACGGTATTATAGATAGCTTATACACGCAGAACATGAACAGGTCTGATTCTCCGCAATCTTGATGAATGAATATATAAAAAAACTCCTGATACCAATATATCCAGACTTAGTATCGGGAGTTTTTGTCTCATCTTGCTATAATGTATAGATTCATCTTTAAAAGAGTTAGGTATTCGGATTTTGTTCTTTATATTTGTGCAACTATATATTTGAAACAATATGGATATAAAACTTAGAATTGAGCAATCTTCGGATTATCATGAAACCGAAAACATTACACGGGAAGCATTCTGGAATCATTATTCTCCGGGATGTAACGAACATTACCTCCTTCATATTATGCGTAACCATCCTAAGTTTGTGCCGGAGCTCGATATTGTTGCAGAACATAATAACAAGATTGTCGGTAATGTTGTCTGCCTCAAATCATTTATCATGGCAGATGACGGTAACCAATATGAGGTTTTGAGCCTGGGTCCCATTTCTGTTCTCCCCGAATACCAACAGCAGGGTATCGGAGGAAAAATGATTGCACTTACCAAAAAATTAGCTTCCGAAATGGGATTTCGTGCTATTTTACTTTGTGGTGACCCGGATTATTATCTCCGACAAGGATTCATTCCTGCCGAAACATTAGGGATTCGCACTGAAGATAATATGTATGCTACTGCTCTTCATGTTTATGAATTATATGATAATGCTTTAGCCAATGCAAAAGGCCGTTATATAGAAGATGAAATATATCAGATTGATAGATCTGCTGCTAATGAGTTCGACAAACAATTTCCTCCAAAAGAAATTGAGGTTGGCACTCCGTCACAAAAACGATTTGAGCAGCTGGTAGTAATGAGAAGAAAAGCGATTTAAGGTCATTCAACCTTAAACCGCTTGGTTTGTACATCACGGGAGTTCGATCCTACCATGACATCAAATTC
>DXOJ01000294.1 GCA_019412865.1 Bacteroides sp.
AACCACCGTGAGGAGGTGCACCATACTTGAAGGCATTCATCAGGAAGCCAAACTGTGCTTCTGCCTTCTCCGGAGTGAATCCAAGAATCTCGAACATCTTCGCCTGTAATTTCGCATCGTGGATACGGATAGATCCGCCGCCAACTTCCACACCATTAATTACCATATCATAAGCATCTGCACGTACAGCTGCCGGATCAGTGTCCAACATAGGAATATCTTCCTGCTTCGGATGAGTAAACGGATGATGCATAGCCATCAGACGGCCTTCCTCCTCGCTCCATTCGAACATCGGGAAGTCAATCACCCAAAGGCAAACAAACTTATTCTTATCACGCAATCCCAGTTGAGCGCCCATTTCCAGACGAAGCTCACAAAGTTGTTTACGCGTTTTCATCACATCGTCGCCGGACAGGATCAGAATCAAGTCACCCGGTTTAGCACCAAATGCCTCTTTCATTTGCTGAAGCACTTCCTGCGTATAGAATTTATCCACGCTCGATTTCACAGTTCCGTCCGCTTCTACACGGGCATATACCATACCTTTTGCACCAATCTGCGGTTTCTTTACGAATTCCGTCAATGCATCCAGTTGTTTACGGGTATAGGTTGCAGCACCTTCGGCACAGATACCACCCACATAAGCAGCATTATCGAAAACAGAGAATCCGTGACCTTTCATAATATCCATCAATTCCACGAATTTCATGCCGAAACGCAAGTCCGGTTTGTCGCTACCATAATATTTCATGGCATCCGCCCAAGACATACGCTGGAACGGTTCAGCCAGTTCCACACCACGCAGTGTTTTGAACAAATGTTTAGCCATTCCTTCGAAAGTAGTGATAATATCTTCCTGCTCAACGAAGCTCATTTCGCAGTCAATCTGCGTAAATTCCGGCTGACGGTCGGCACGCAAGTCCTCATCGCGGAAACATTTTGCGATCTGGAAGTAACGGTCGAAACCGGAAACCATCAGCAATTGCTTCAATGTCTGCGGAGATTGCGGAAGTGCGTAGAACTGTCCCGGATTCATACGTGACGGCACCACGAAGTCACGTGCACCTTCAGGAGTAGAACCGATCAAAACAGGCGTTTCCACTTCGATGAAGCCCAGACTATCCAGATATTTGCGAACTTCAATCGTCATTCTGTGGCGCAGTTCCAGATTAGAGCGGACAGCGTTACGACGCAAATCCAGGTAACGATATTTCATGCGGATATCATCACCACCATCCGTATTATCCTCAATGGTGAACGGGGGAGTCATTGCAGTATTTAGTACGTTCAGTTCGGAAACGATAATTTCAATGTCTCCGGTAGGAATGTTTACATTCTTGCTGAAACGTTCATTAACCGTTCCTGTCACTTGAATGACGAACTCACGTCCCAATTTATTAGCACGTTCACAGAGTTCAGCATTAATTTCTTCGTTAAAGACCAACTGGGTAATTCCGTAACGGTCGCGGAGGTCAATAAAAGTCATTCCTCCCATTTTACGGCTGCGCTGTACCCATCCGGACAGCGTAACTTGCTTGTTTACATCAGAGATTCTTAGTTCTCCACATGTGTGCGTTCTGAACATATATTTTTTATTTAAACGATTATCACTCGCGTTTTTATTTTGATTGAACCAAAACTGCGCAAAAGTACGCAATAATTTGTAATTCGTAGTCAGTAATCCGTTATTTTATCAGACTTTCTTTGTCAGCTTTTTCAATATTTTCTTGTTTCTGTCTGTTATATTGTCGACGATGGCTTCATTCATCAATTTGATGCCATTCATATATTCCTGCGCTCTTTGGAGCACATTGGCAGCATCCTTTTCCGACGCTTGCGGCACCACTACGCGCAATCCCCTTTGGATCAACTCAATGTTCACATTAGCGTCCGTTTCCATGGGGTCGCCGTCAAAGTGCACTACTCCCGGAGAAGTGCGGCGGATACACAACTGCTTGCAACGGAAAGTCTTGATACGGCTATTCTGATCGATTGTCTTATTGAATAACTGGAAAGCCAATGAGGGGACATCCAATACGGTGAATGGTTCAAGAATGGTCACATCCAGCAAGCCATCCGTCAGCGTAGCTTGCGGGGCGATATAAGCATTGTTTCCATATTGCGACGCGTTTCCGCAGGCAATCAGGAAAGCCTTATACTTGGAAACTCCGTTTTCCGTTTCCAGTTCATACGTTTCCGGTTCATATTTAAGACTCTCTTGCAGGGTCTTTTCCAGATAAGTCAACAGCCCGCGTTTACCGGCATGCGCAAACTTCAGACTAACAAAAGCATCGAACCCCAATCCGCAAGTGCAGAAAAAATCCACACCATTAATCTTACCATAATCTATAACATCCATGCAACCTTCATTCAGCACTTCCAGCGCCCTTTTCGGTTCCATCGGTATATGCAAATGCCGCGCCAGTCCATTGCCCGATCCGCAAGGAATAATTCCCAGTGCGGTATCAGTATGCACCAACGAACGAGCTATTTCATTGATTGTCCCGTCCCCGCCGATAGCCACTACTATATCAGTTTTCTCTTCGGCAGCTTTGGCAGCTATTTCTACTGCATGACCGGCTCTTTCCGTATACACTACTTCCCAAGTGTATCTCGCCT
>DXOJ01000295.1 GCA_019412865.1 Bacteroides sp.
AGAAAGACGAACTTAATTTTGAAACAGATAATAAAATGGCATCAAGCGAAAAACTAAAAGCCTTACAGGCTGCCATGGAAAAGATAGAAAAGAGCTTCGGTAAAGGTTCTATCATGAAAATGGGTGATGATAGTGTTGAACAAGTAGAAGTGATCCCGACAGGCTCTATTGCCTTGAACGTGGCACTTGGTGTTGGAGGTTACCCTAGAGGTAGAATCATCGAAATCTATGGCCCGGAGTCTTCCGGTAAAACAACATTGGCTATCCACGCCATTGCTGAAGCACAAAAGGCCGGCGGTATCGCTGCTTTTATTGATGCCGAACACGCTTTCGACCGTTTCTACGCATCTAAACTGGGAGTGAACATTGATGATCTTTATATTTCTCAACCGGACAACGGAGAACAGGCTTTGGAAATTGCAGAACAGCTGATCCGTTCTTCTGCTATCGACATCATCGTTATCGACTCTGTAGCCGCACTGACCCCTAAAGCGGAAATCGAAGGTGACATGGGTGACAACAAGGTAGGTCTTCAGGCACGTTTGATGTCTCAGGCACTCCGTAAATTGACGGCTGCTGTGAGCAAGACACGTACTACTTGTATTTTCATCAACCAGCTGCGTGAGAAGATCGGCGTTATGTTCGGTAACCCGGAAACAACGACTGGTGGTAACGCATTGAAATTCTATGCTTCCGTACGTTTGGATATCCGTGGTAGCCAACCTATCAAAGATGGTGAAGAGATTCTTGGTAAACTGACCAAAGTGAAAGTAGTGAAGAACAAAGTAGCGCCTCCTTTCCGCAGAGCTGAATTTGACATCATGTTTGGTGAAGGTATCTCCCACTCCGGAGAAATCATCGACTTGGGTGCTGACTTGGGAATCATCAAAAAGAGCGGTTCATGGTATAGCTACAACGATACTAAGTTAGGACAAGGGCGTGATGCCGCTAAACAATGCATTATGGATAATCCTGAATTGGCAGAAGAACTGGAAGGACTGATTTTTGAAGAATTGAAGAAGAAATAAATAGCTTTAGATCTGTTTATCCGTAGGCTGAAAGCTAAGTAAACAAAGGTGGGAGAAAGTCGTTTACGATCATTCTCCCACCTTTTTCTTTTTTATATCATTCTCTCTTTTATCCCTTATACAAAATAAATGTATGCCAATGTACTCAAGCTGATAATTATCCAAAGCAATATTCCTTGAATCAGAGGTTTAATTCCAACGGCTTTCAAAACATCAATAGAAAGAGAAGCACCGATGAAGAACATAGTTATCGTCAAAGTCTTACGGGCAATACCGTTGATAGCTGCTCCTAATTGTGGCACTCCATCCAGTAAATAAGTATTTACCACCAATGCCAATACGAAGAAGAGGATAAACCATGGAATACTGATCTTTTGCCCTTTGCTCTTGAATATAAATGAAGTAGCAAAAGCCATCGGGATAATCCAAAGAGCACGAGTTAATTTGATAGTAGTAGCCACCTTCAATGCTTCTTCACCATAAGCAGCTCCCGCGCCTACTACAGAACTGGTATCATGAATGGCAATAGCTGCCCATGTTCCGAACTGTTGTTGATCCATATTCAAAGCATGACCAATGGCAGGGAAAATGAAAAGTGCAATAGCATTCAAGATAAAGATTGTACCTAATGCCACAGACATTTCACTGTCCTTCGCTTTCAACACCGGTCCCACTGCTGCGATAGCACTACCACCACAGATAGCGGTTCCCGAACTGATAAGATAAGCTGTATTCCGGTCTATTTTAAACAGTTTACGTCCGATGAACCAGCCAATCACCAATGTTCCGATTACTGAAATGACCGTAAATTCCATACCTTCCTTACCGGAAGCTAAAGCAGAATGAAGGTTCATACCGAATCCCAGTCCTACTACTGAATATTGTAACAGATATTTCGATGTTTTCTTATTAAACTTTGGATGTGCTTGTCCGCAAGTTAATGCAAAAATAAGTCCGAGGAACAAAGCAACGGGAGGAGTTACCCAAGCCGACCATGCTTCCAATCCCGGAATATAGTCTAAAAACAGGAAGAAAGTCAGAGTGGAAAGCAGCGCAACATAAATCATCTTATTATTTGCCTGCAAAGTTTTTGTAGCTGTTGAAATCATATCTTTTTGTCTTTAATTGTTTTCCGGGTGCAAAGGTACGGTAAACAATCAAGACCCACCAATAGTTTCTAATTATGCATTATAACTTTTAATTATAGGCATACTCTCTCCCAACTACTCTTACACTGTTACAATGTCTTTCCCAAAAGGAATGCCGATAAGTTAGCGTCCAATTTTGACGTGTACCCCAAGGAAAGCCGCCACAAGGCGGTTCC
>DXOJ01000296.1:0-2358 GCA_019412865.1 Bacteroides sp.
TCATATTAAAGAAGAATTGGAAAAACTATTGAAATGCCCTGTTGATGTGGTTCGGTTGCGAAATAATATGGATGAATTATTGAGGGGGTGTATCAATAAAGATGGAATTTATGTGTAAAAGTCAGATAATAGAATCATTGTATCCAGAGATGGATTGGAAAGGTGTAATGGGAATGAGGGATATAGTTGCACACCATTTTGATTTAGATGCTGAAATTGTTTATGACGTGATAAAACATGATTTGCCGAAGTTAAAAGATGTGCTACAACAAATCATAGACGATTTGAAAGTATCCAATCAAGCGATTGACTAAATGATTTTTTATTTCAAATTTCTAAAATATGTCCGTACCTTCTGCATCTGAATATAATTCACCCCAAAGTTTCTTCTATCATAGAATTAAAATCACTGCTAGCTTTGTGTTATAGAATGAAAGCTGTATATTTGTATGCACCATAATTAAAAGGTTGTACATGTATGAGCAATAAAATATATCCTATTGGTATCCAGAACTTCGAGAAAATCCGTCAAGACGGTTATTTCTATGTTGATAAAACGGCTTTGATGTATCAGATGGTAAAGACCGGGAGTTATTACTTTTTGAGTCGTCCGCGCCGTTTTGGAAAGAGTCTGCTGATCTCTACCCTGGAAGCATATTTTCAAGGGAAGAAGGAACTTTTTGCTGGACTGATGGTGGAGAAGCTCGAAAAAGATTGGATAGAACATCCAATTTTGCATCTCGACCTTAATATTGAGAAGTATGATGTTCCGGAGAGTCTGGATAATATTCTGGATAAATCGTTGACCGCTTGGGAAAAGCTTTATGGTGCCGAACCATCGGAACGTTCGTTCTCCCTACGCTTTGCCGGTATTATAGAGCGCGCTTATGAAAAGACCGGACAACGGGTGGTTATTCTGGTGGATGAATATGACAAGCCGATGTTGCAGGCAATTGGCAATGAGGACTTACAAAAACAATTCCGGGATACATTGAAGCCTTTTTATGGCGCTTTGAAGACGATGGATGGTTGTATCAAGTTCGCGTTGCTGACCGGGGTGACAAAATTTGGCAAGGTGAGCGTATTCAGTGACTTGAATAATTTGAAGGATATTTCAATGGATGAACGCTTTGTGGATATTTGCGGTATCACGGAGAAAGAAATACATGACAATCTGGAGGAGGAATTGCATCAGTTGGCAGAAAAGCAGAAGATGAGTTATGAGCAGGTGTGCGCAGAATTGAAAGAATGTTATGATGGTTACCACTTTGTGGAACATACTATAGGAATCTATAACCCTTTCAGTCTGTTGAACACGTTTGATAAGATGAAGTTCGGCAGCTACTGGTTTGAGACGGGGACACCCACTTATCTGGTGAACTTGTTGAAGAAGCATCACTATGATTTGGAACGGATGGCTCATGAGGAAACAGATGAACAGGTGTTGAACAGTATCGACTCGGAATCTAGTAATCCCATTCCGGTGATTTACCAGAGCGGATATCTCACCATTAAGGGGTATGACGAACGTTTTGGTATATATCGTTTAGGTTTTCCGAATCGTGAAGTGGAAGAGGGGTTTGTTCGTTTCCTGCTTCCTTATTATGCGAACGTGAATAAAGTGGAGTCTCCGTTTGAGATTCAGAAGTTTGTCCGTGAAGTGGAATCTGGTGATTATAACTCTTTCTTCCGTCGTTTGCAAAGTTTCTTTGCAGACACTGGTTATGACGTGATTCGCGAGCAGGAGTTGCATTACGAAAATGTGCTTTTTATCGTTTTCAAACTCGTAGGCTTTTATACTAAAGTGGAATATCATACAAGCGAAGGGCGTATCGACCTTGTTTTGCAGACGGACAAATTCATATATGTCATGGAATTTAAACTGAATGGCACGGCAGAAGAAGCCTTGAAGCAGATTAATGAAAAACATTATTCACTTCCTTTTGAAGCGGATAATCGTAAGCTTTTTAAAGTGGGTGTGAACTTTAGTTCGCAAACAAGAAATATAGAAAAATGGATAGTGGAAGAGTAGCTCTTTTTATCTCAAATTCCTAAAATACGCCCGTATCTTCCGCATAATCTTGATTCCCATCACTACGCCATCAAATACAGCCATACCGGTATTGAACGAACGCATGAGTGCATCCGCCTTGTTGGTTGCCGGAGCAAGTGGGGCAAATATTTCGCGTGTAGTAGCTGTCATGGCTTTTTTTTGAGCATGGATCTCATTTAAAAGCTTCTTTTTACGTTCGGCAATCTCTTCTAATGTAAATTTCTGCGGGGTCTGCGCATTCATAATTTATTTATTTGAATCGGTTAAAAATAAATTAGCGAGGAAGTTCACCATCGGAGAAATGA
>DXOJ01000296.1:2368-2653 GCA_019412865.1 Bacteroides sp.
GCTTGCGGAAAATAATAACCAGGGCGATGAGAACAACATTGATGCCTGCTATGATGGCGAAACTCGACATCAGACCGCCCACTAAAGGCTCCAATATATAAGCAAGAGCAAAAAGCAGATAAAACAGGGCAACCATGCCAAGGATAATAAGTACTAATATCATAATTAACGTGGAAAAAAGTATGGTTAACTTCTCCGTCAATTCTAATTTGGTATATTCTTTTTGAAGCTCCAGATATTTCTTGAACTCGAAAAACAACTGCTGAAAATTCTCAATACTTTTAT
>DXOJ01000297.1:0-872 GCA_019412865.1 Bacteroides sp.
CCTCTTTAGCAACCTTTTCATCATAAAATGTGTGAGGAAAAATTGGATCCTCTATAAAAATAATTGGCGTATCCGGATGTTTACTACGAATGATACGATAGAATGTTTCCAACCGTTCTTTCATCTGTGCAACAGAAGCATTAGGTACAAAGTCCAAAACAAAAACACTTGCTTCTATTTCAGCTATTACTTTAGCTACCTCCAAATCTAGAAATGCATTCCCACTGAATCCTAAATTGATACATTCACGGTTTAATCTTCTCGATATGATATTGGTATGTGCCATCCCTGGACGTGAGGCACAGCCCCCTTGAAGAATACTGGTTCCATAAAAAACAATAGGATTCTCACGAATAGGATAATTCACTAATGGCTGACTAATGGTAGCCAAAGAATCAACTCCTATAGACAGAGAAATAAGACCATCATACAATGGCAAATAAAGCATATATTCTCTTTCTTCAGGAGACATATTTTTTATGATGGTTGCCTGATTTGTTTTTCCTTTTGGACGGGCAGTATTGACAAAACGCCAGCCACCATTCCTCTGAAGGCAGTAAAGATCTAAACCTTTTGCACCTGTATCGGTCATATGATTCATATGGGTATTAAAAAGAGCCACCCATTTAGCTGCTATCGTGGTGGAATTACTACGGAAACGTATTGCCATTCCTGCAGAGTTACGGCTTAAATTCCATAATGGAGCACGAGAAATATTCTTTAATGAATCCGGAAACCTTTCATATCGTGCCCCAGCACTCTCTGTCGCCCTTCCTAATAGTGGAAAATTCGAAGCATCGTGGTATACTAATTGAGCATGTATATGAAATACTAAAAAAAGTACAATAAAAATACAAAATTCTCTTTTCATA
>DXOJ01000297.1:882-12634 GCA_019412865.1 Bacteroides sp.
CATATTCAAGCATTATAATTTCAGGTCACCCAAAAATAGATATATGTTATGTTAAAAGCAACAATACACAATGAATAAAAAACTCCTAGATCCGTATCCGGCCCTTTATTGTTTTATTTATTCAACAATGCATAAGCACACCATATTATCGGTGCCTGTCCATGATAATCACCAGCGATACGGGGACGATCCATATAATATTGTTTACTGTTTTTCTTTCCGGTTCCAACACAAACTTCAGTAAGATCATTCTTGTCATTAATATAATTACATAAGCCAAGCCATGCACGACGTGCCACCGGAGCATATTCTTCTTTATTCAGCCAATCGTTGTTGACACCCACAATCATGGCATAGGTAAACATTGCCGAACCAGATGTTTCTGTCCAAAAGTCCGGTTCGGTAATCAGTTGATTCCAAAGTCCATCTTTATTGACGTATTTTTTCAGATTATCCATCATCAACAAATAACCTTTCATAATACGTGCACGATTAGGATCCTTTTCCGGTAAGTTATAAAGCAACTCTGTCATACCGACAGCCATCCAACCGTCACCACGTCCCCAATAATAAGGCACATCCGGTGCATGATAGAAAAGACCGTTGGGATGTTGCAATTCGTCCAAATACAGAACCATTTCTTTGGCAGCCCTATTTATGTACTTAGGATCACCAGTAGCTTTATAAGCCTCAGATTGCACAATAGTAATCATATACATATCATCAATCCAAAGACGAGTTTGCCAAGAATATCCCTTTTTATCCCATTTACGCTCCTCTTCATTCGCATTGGCAGAAAGCTCCCATTGAGTGTCAGCATAGGGCAATCCCAGATCTAAATAACGCTTATCTTTCGTTATATTATAAAATCTTATAGGTAAGCAACCAAACATATTTTGGTCTACGTGAATCGGTGGAGGTAGAAGTTCTTTTTCCAGATGAAACAATAATTCGAAACGGTTTCTTAACAGCTTTATCAATTCTTTATTATTTGTCAATTCTGCAAAACGAAGAGCTCCATACCATGTACACACCTCCGCATAATGTATTCCTCTATCAAAATACAGTTGATGTTTAGTTTCCATTAAACGTCTGCTCAATTTATTTCCAACCGTCTTTGGGTCTGCCTTCACAGGAAAATCTCCAAAATAATTTTGAGCAGAAATCACATTTGAGCTCAAAAAAACAATCATCAATAAGGCATAAATCAAATAATTCCTTTTCATAATCGTAGTGTTCTATATAATTAATTATTCAATATTAAATTCTCCGAATCATAACCCAGTCACCGGTATCCAACGTGCCGTACTTGTAGATGCAACATCACAAATGGCATCTAAAGAATTCCGCTTTGTAATAGAAAAATTGACAAGTACTTGCCCGGAAGTGATAGTCAATTTTGAACGTGGAATAACAATTTCAGCAATATATCCATAATCATCTATAAGCCTCTCATTTGTTTCATTGCAAACATAAGTTTTGACCTGGGCATCTAATTGCGCTTCTTTCCATGATGCATCATATATTTCACAATTCTTCAGTCCATTCATTGTTACTTGTATGCAGCAAGCCCCTTTTGACAGCTTATTATTACTCACAGGAGATATGTATAAGGAAGCATAATCAGAGGCTAGCAAGTTTCGATCAAGTACTTCTAACAGAAAATAAATATTATCATCATCATGCGAACAACGTAACGTTCCTTGTGCTTGTGACTTACTGCCCACAAAGAGTGCATGATCTGTATTTGCCCACTCTTTATTGTTACCATCTATTGTTACCTTTCTTTTCACGGCATCAATACGATGATTAAGTACAAACTGTGCTATCTGAACCGGTCCTTCTTTCGCTTTAATATTAGTTCCAACCAGAGTATGTGAATTAATAATACAAAATGATCCCCAATAACCACCAGAAAAAGGTTGATAAGCGCTACCGAAATTACGAGCAGTAGCATCTCCTATTTTAAGAGTATATTTACTTGACGATTCATACGAAAGGACGGTTTCTCCCGAAGGGAGCTGTCCCAAATATGGTCCCATACCGGAGAAAACACAATTATTACTATCGGCAGGTCCTTCCTGGTCGGCAGCCAAATATTCCCATTCGTCTTTATCTGAATAACAAAGCGAAATATGATATCCTGAATTATTGGTTTCCACAGCAGCAGCTAATCCCTTATTATCATTGAGTCTCACAACAGAAGGCATCTGATGATTATAGCCGACAATTCCGTTTTTCTCCCACCTCATTCGCAATACATAATAAGGAGAAGAACTAAAGTCCGGTTTCCATGTCTTTCCTCCATCAGTAGAAACAACCATTGCCGTACCTGTATCTGTGCCATGTCCTTCCAAGCCAGTACGACTGCTATCTGTAAAGTAACAGTGCAATTCACCTGTAGGCAACTCCAACAAGAAAGGTTCCCAATTAACTCCCTGATAGATCTTGATAGGCTCACTCCAAGTAACACCATTATCCGTACTGCGCTTTAATTCAATTCCTGCATCTTTCGGCAAATCCCGATAACCGGAATTAGCTCTGCAAGATGCAACTGCCAATATATCTCCATTAGAGAGCACCAGCCCATCGCAATTAGCATAGCAATGTATATTCTTATTGCCTTTGCTATCGATAATGTCATAACTGTTAAATATTTCTCCTTTATTGCTCCAAGTTTTCAGATCCTTACTAAGCGCATAAACACAACGCCGACCAATATTATTATTAGCACTACCATTGTGATAGAACAAAATATAGTCACCATTCTTCATCTTTTTTATACGAGGATAGCGAGGATACGAAGATTCCATAGTCACAAGCATCCGATAGTTCATCATCAATGAAGAGCGTTTCGTAACATCTGCGTGGGAATTTATAATAGGTGTCCCCTGATTCAATTCCCCAATAGGTGTGATGCTACAAACCACAGGCTCCTGGGATTCGTCCTCCTTTGGTTTCTCCGTATTCCCGTTACCAGCTAGTAAATTCTCATCATTTTCACCACTGCCCCCGCACGCTATAAATGAGATAGCTATGGAGAAAAATAACATAAAAAAAGTGTTTTTCATAGCTCTAGTATATTTTATTCAGCTTGCTATTTTCCCTGTCTCGTCGGTTGCGGACCTAAATAAGAACGCTTCATTCCTCCAAAGTCCAAAACAATCTTTTGCAATACAGTTCCGGCATCGCCACATATAATTTTCACTGTGTGTTTACCCGGTTTGTCGATATGCAAAATGGTTTTGTTGATTCTACAATTCTTCAATACACTTTCGTACCAGATTTGTGCATACTCAAAAGAAGAAGTAGAAGGATTCATCACAGGACCTTCGTCAATACATACTCCATATTTCGTTTCCACATTCGTTGCTTCATGTCCGGCATACCCACGGTCCTTACTTAATGTAAATGTAGGCAATACGTATGTGTAGACATCAACCGAACCTTGTTCGAATGTATAGAAATCATATTCTAGGCGAGGGGTACTGCGACCTGCTGTCCGCTGCGGGGCGGCTGTCGGGTCACCTAGTTGAATAGCTGTATTTTCTATTCCCAAGTTAGGAATCGTTCTCATTTGAATAGCTTTGTTCTCTACCTTCCGGTGGAAACCGGCAGCGTCAATAGAAACATATCCATTGTGCTCTACAAATAAAGTGTCCATTTCGGCTAATGAAGGAGAAGAAGGGTTGAAGACTGAAATATAAACATTCTCCTTCTCGCCACGATCAGATGCGATTTCCAACGTTCCGAATACTTTCTCACCAGTCGGGACCTTAGCCCAGTCGATTGAGACTTCTATACGATTTTCCGTGGTAGTTTCTCCGGCTTTCTGACTTAACAGAATCCAGTTATCTGAAACCGATGCTTTCCATTTCAGAGGAGTCGCTCCTTTATTGAAAACGTCTACGTAATAGGATTGGCGGAAGTATGTGTTGAAACATGGCAGGGAATGGAAACTCTTCTGCCCTTTCAAAATATCCTCTCCTTCGGCCAATATGCCCAAAGAGGCTGCAGGTGCCAGATTTACCTTCCGCAGAGCCGGGAGTTCAAAATAGGCTGCGGCAAATCCCTGTTTCATGGTCATTACATGATCCCATTTACCTCCAAGTAATGAGTTATATCCTTTTGTTATTACTTCCAGACTGTCATAACAAGCCTTAGTCATTTTTTCCAGTTCTGCGGTAGTTGCCCTCTGTTGAATAGAGTACCAACGGTTTCTCTGTCCGTTGAGAATCATACGGTTCAATAGTTCACAACCTTTGACCGGATAATATAATGATTGATAATAACATGCTTTTTTATCTTCCGGTAAAGCTTTCAATATTTTTTCTGCCACATTTCCTATCCGCTGATATTCTGCCAGACGAGTATCCACTTCACGATAATTAGCAAGCGAGAAATCAGTATCCGTATTTCGCTCTCTTCCGTGTTTATCCGTAGCCCACTGATAACCCCATCCCATAAATTCAGGTTTACGGGCGAAAGCCAATTTATAGAAAGAGTTTATCACATCCTGATATTCGGTCCGATAGTCATCGCCCAACATACCGCACAACCATTCAGTGCGATAATTTGCCGCTCTTTCAAAATTGAATGAATCAATATCGAAAGCCATTGTCAGAAAATAGTCTACAGCAAATTCACAGGACTTGATATCTCCGGCGTTAAGTAGCCAAATACGGTCAGCCGTCATGTCGTATGCCTTACGGAGTTCTTCATACATCAATGTAGGGGAAGTTGTGTTCATCCAAAGATGATCGTGAGGTTTACCAAGATAAGAAGAATGATAATATACTCCCGAACGGCCGGAACGTTTCTGCTCTTTCGGACTACTCAAACGTTTCATATATCCATAATTATCATCCGGCCAGATAATGGTCACATCATCCGGAAGTTCCAACCCCTGATCGTATACATCGAGCACTTCTTTATAAGGAGTAAAGGCTTGAGGAATGTCTTCTGCACGCTTACCGATTGCATCTACCAACATTTGTCTTTGTGCCATCAGTGCTTCCTGAAGCATTTTCTTTCTGTCATCCATGTTATTGCTTGCATTCATCGCCCGGTCGTGTAATCCACGCAAAGCCAGCGTATATACATTTTCGAACGGAGCACATTCATCTACGCGTGATTTCAACACCTTGTTGACACCCTCTTTATTATTGATATAATCCCATTCACCCATTTTATCACGTTTCCATTCGCTTGCTGTATTAAACAGTAATGGTTCGCAATGAGAAGACCCCATGACGATAGCAAAGCTATCCGCTACCAGCCGATTTTCAGGAATACGGTGGAATGCCATGGATGCGTCATGCATAGCCGGACAAAGGTAATTAGCCTGAAGACGAAGCAACAGTTCACACACTTTTGCATACGTTCTCGGTCCGAAGTTTCCACGTTCTTTTTCAAAATTGCGTTTCGACCAACGATAAAGTCCCCAGTCTTCATCATTGATAAAGATACCTCTGAATTTGACAGACGGTGTTTTAGAAATGAACTTATCGACTTTTACACTAACTTGTTTTTGCTGTTTGATTGGAGCGTCCGCCCACCAATACCAGGGAGATACTCCTATTGCTTTTGAAATAGAGAGGAGTCCGTAAGCCGTGCCACGCCTGTCACTTCCGGCTACAACAATTGCTTTCTTTATGCCCAGCACAGGATTGTTGACCACTTCTATCATATAGCGTTCCCAACCTCCGGCAATAGCTGCCGTATCTATTTTGTTTCTCGATACCAAAGCGTCAATCCACCCGCTTTCTCCTATAGTACCGGCAATAATCGCATACCGCGCAGATACTCTTCCAGGCTTGCTTTCATCCATCTTCAACTCTTGCCCCGTCACACGGCGAACATCATCTACAAAAAGAGAAGCACTTTTACGTACTACAGTTGCATCTTTTCCATCAAAACAAACGACTGCATTCGTTAATGAAGAAACAATAGGGAAACTATTCTTTCCGGTTCCTTTGTCGAGTAAAACTTGTGCTTTTGCCGAAATCAGGCTACAACAAAATAAGCCCAGCAATAAAATCTTATTTTTCATATAAACGTTAGATTGACAATTAATAACGCAAAGTAAGGCAAAAAGCAATAAAACGAATAAAAGAAACCGACCTATAAATAGCAGAATATGTTCAAAAAGGCCGTCAGATATAATTAGATAAGCATCGATGGATGTATACGAACTGTATGGTGGGTATATATGACTAGCACGGTGAGTATATATATACACGACATTGTGCATATATACCCATCAAAGCTTTAGTTTGTTCACTGTCAGCAGCGAATAAAGCGGTAGACAGGATTTCTCCAATTGATCCATTAGCCGTTACTACAGCAATTTGTTTAACGCCTTCCACCAATTTTCCATTTTGGGGAGAAACGATGTGCCGACGATTGGGAGAGTCATTGCCGGAGGTTGTAAGGCATTCATTGTGGAGAAGTATATCATTAATTTTCCATCCCGAACCTACCGGATGATTACCCAAAGCAAGAATAGAACTGTTTCCCATATTTATCAATGCATTTTCTATCAGAGCCTCATTCAATATATCTCTGATTGTTTCCAAAGCATATCCCTTGAGAAAGCCGGACAAATTGATAGTTACTCCCGGCTGTGAAAAAGCGACACTACGATCTCCGGCAGATAAATGTACTGAATGTATAGTGTTCTGGTTGTAATTCTCCGAATGAACTGTGATATCGAAGCATCCCAAAGTCCTGCCATTATATTCCAGACATAAATCGATCATTGAATAAAGTTCTTCGCTAAGAACAACGGGAGAAACAGAGGCTGTCCGGTTGAGAATAGACAATTCGCTGGCCGGATCATAAAAGTTCGCCATCTTTTCCAGCCGACACAATGCATCATAAATACGATTGACCACAAGCAGCAACTCCCCTTCCGGTTTCCGGCTGCATAAGATAATATCCACCCGTGTATGCATGGAAAGGAACCAGGCATAAAACAAGGAGTTACCATCATTTGACGGTTTGTATAGATGTTGAATAGTGGTCTGCATCGTATAAAACACAAATTAGGCACGGATTACACAGATTACGCGGTTTTTATTTCATTAGAGTAACCGTGAAACCCGTGTAATCCGTGCCTGAATAAAAATCATAAAGGAGTTTTGACGTATCTCCTAATAACTAGAAAACGGAACTATTTCAGTTCTTTAATCTTCACGTTCTTGAACCATACTTCATCTCCGTGGTCCTGAAGAAGTATATTACCTTCCTCCGGATTTCCGAAATTAGGCCAGTTTTTATATTTACTGTATGCTACCAATGCATTCCACATATCATTGTTACGGTCATATTCAATCAACTTAACTCCGTTCAGCCAATGTTCTACATGATTGCCTTTTACAATGATAGTAGCAGTATTGAATTCTTTCTTATTGAAAGGTTTATCTTTAAGAGCCGGAATCAAGTCATACAACGAACCCAGCTTTCTGTTGCCTTTCACACCCAGTTTTGCATCAGGATGCTTGTCATCGTCAAGAATCTGGAATTCGCAACCGATAGCAGAACCTGCACCTTTATTCATATCCGGATTCACAAAATATTTAACTCCGCTATTTGCACCTTCAGTAATCTTGAAGTCTACTTTCAGAATAAAGTTCTTGTATTTACGGGTAGTCACAATATCACCGCCATTTGCAGATTCAGCTCCACCACTCTTCATTACTTTCAAAATACCATTTTCTATCTTCCAGCCTTTTGCAGGGAAAGTAGAAAGTTTAGCGCCTCTCCATCCGTCAGTAGTCTTACCATCCCATAATAGAGCCCAGCCTTCTTTTGCTTCGCTCGGAGAAATCGTGTTGGCAATCAGATTCACTTCCGGTGCAGCTTGCGCTTCCGGTGTCTGATAGCGTTCTACATCCGTCGTACAAATACGGATATCCTTCCAACGAACTGTTTTTCCTTCATCTGCCGCATTTCCAATAGCGTGCACTTGCAAAGCAATGAAACCTACAGGAGTCATATCATCCCAGATATTAGCACAAGGTACTCCGTTTATCCAGGTACGGATCGAATTACCAACAGCTTCAATACGGGCTTTATTCCATGCGTTATTCTTAAAAGCGGTTTTTGCCGACGGATTCAGTGTCAAAGGATAAAGCCAGTTTCTACGTGCCTCATCATAAATGCCACCCGACCAAGCGCGCTTCGAAGGATCAATCTCAAACTGATAACCGTGTACGCGGCCTTTCTTATAATCCTTCTTGCTTTCACTGCGAAGCTGTACGCCGGAATTTAAACCATCATCTATCTTGAAATCAAATTCAAGGATAAAGTCACCATAATTCTTTGTCGTTGCCAAGAATGTATTGGGAGTTCCCATCTTAGATACACCGACAATAGCGCCATCTACAATTTTATACTCGGCTTTGCCATTCAATTTCTTCCATCCTTTCAGGTTTTTGCCGTTGAAAAGAGGTTCCCAGTTTTGTGCGCCCAACGAAGCGGCACAAAATAAAAGTAAAGTTAATACAATATTTTTCATGATTATTTATTGGTCCTTCTCCATCCCCTTCTCCTAAAGAAAGGAATGGAAAAAGCTGTTTCTATTTATAATTTATAAAATTCATCCCAACCTTTACGCGGCGGAAGTCCCGCCAACATTGCATTAGCAAATTCATTATTTGTAATCTGTTTCGTGCGGCTGTCAAAGAACAGCTGTGTATTAAGCCGTTGAGCCATTACACCCAGTGAGAACACCTGACTCAAAACACCGTTGATTTCGAACGGTGAGCGCGTCTTTTCAATACCGTTACATGCCAATAAGAAGTTTTCGAAGTGATTGGAAGGACTTTTAGGAACCTTCGGTAATTTGCCAGCCATCTCTTTCGCTTTCTCTTCCGGAATAATAGACAAAGTGCTTCCATGACTCCCCCCTTTAAAGATTAAATCTTTCGTATAGATAATCTTTCCCGGATTCAATTTAGCCGCAGGAGTATCTCCCTGATTTGTCGCAGGAATGTTCGGGTCCAGTCCCGATACTCCATAACCGGCAGGAATAGGAGGAAGATTATCCAGACCGTCATACCAAGTAATGTCTACCGGTGGCATCCCTTTACGTTGCGGGAAGCGGAAGAGAATCGTGGAAGAATAAGGGAAGAAATAATCATTATGACCATTTGCGTATTGCATGGTGATTTCATAAGGCAATCCCAGTTCCAGAAACTCGTGAGCCGTATCGAGGATATGCGCCCCCCAGTCGCCCAATGCGCCCATGCCAAAATCATACCAGCAACGCCATTGTCCTAAATGATAATCTTTATTATATTCGTGATAAGGGGTAACTCCGAGCCAGGTGTCCCAGTCCATATCTTTTGGCAGTTGCTGTCCCGAAGGAAGTTTATAGATATTAGTGTCCCATTTATGCCAACGGCGCGGGTTATTCATGTGGGCAGTGATAGCAGTTACGTCTTTGATAATTCCCGCATCCATCCAAGCTTTAAACTGGAAATAGTTTGCTTCAGAATGTCCCTGATTTCCTACCTGGGTAACCAAGTTAGGACGTTTAAGCGCAGCTTGCATCAACAATTCCGCTTCATAGAAAGTACGGGCCAGCGGTTTTTCTACATATACATGTTTTCCAGATGCCAATGCCAGCATACTGATCGGGAAATGTGAATGGTCGGGAGTAGCAATCGCCACAGCATCAAACTCATTACCGGCTTTATCAAACATCTGGCGGAAATCTCTAAACTGTTTTGCCTTCGGATATTTAGCCATAATCTTTTGCGTATGTTTGGCACCCATGTCCACATCACATAACGCTACCACTTCTACCATACCTGTCCGCGCAAAATCTTCAATAATCTGTTCACCGCGGTTACCAATGCCGATATAGGCTATCTTTACCTTGTCACCTCTTCCTTTCTTGGGTGAAATCGTTTGAGCATGCAGTAAGTCACCTGCCCCCAACGCCAATCCGGCAGAAGCCATTGACATCGTTTTCAGAAAATCTCTTCGTGTTACCATAAGTTATTTATTTTCATTGATATTGATTAAGTTTTCCAATCTTGAATAGGCCGGGTAATTATCCATTCCCGCTTTTCTTTTTAAACAGTGCCCGTAACCCATAAAACAGAAGACGCAAAATCCCCCAGAAAGCATAGAGCACAAAAGCAAATATGATGATATAGAAAATAGAGGTTATCATCTCCGTAAACGGCGCGTGATAAGCAATAATTGCATAGAGGTGTATCAAATTAGATACTACGAAACAAATGAGTAAAGTGATTAACTCTATTTTCTTTCGTCGTGCGGTTACAATCGTGTCTTTCATACTGCTTCGAGTGTTTTTACAGATTGATGGTTCAGATAGTCTATTTTATATTCATCGGGGAAGTAGAGCGTCCGCTCTTCCTCCAGTGCCTGATGTCCCAGCAAACAAAGCATACTTGCATAGTATCCTTCTTCCGCTATTCTTTCCGGTTGTTTTTGTGTTATGACGGCTTCAACGAACGCTTCCAGCAACAAGGACGTACCGTCACTCTTAGGACGTTCTCCAATAATGAACTCTCCAGTGTTCTCATTTGCAGTTTCCGGAGCCCAACTCGTTCCGGCAAAAGGAAGAGAATCGAATACTTTGTTTTCCCAATCATTCACCATCTGCAGGAAAGCCGGTGCAGGAGCCACATTCTCAAAGTAGTATTTTCCTTTTTCCGGTTCTACCGTACCAAGGTTACCCATGATCTGTTCTTCCAGTCCATAGAATTTATTGGATATAACGGAGTCGAACGTCATCTTCACCCCATCATCAAAGACATATACACAACTCACATTGTCATACACATCCCTGCCATCCTTCCAATAAGTAATGGCACCATGCCCCATTACCTTCTCGGGAATCTTACGCAAAGCCCAACTTCCGATCTGAAGCTGGTGGCAAGCGAGTTCAGTCATCAGTCCCTTCGAGAATTCCTTGTAAAGACGCCAGTTTATCAGGCGTTCCAGATTGGGTGAAGGTACCGAGCGTCTCCAATCGCCATTCCGGTTCCAAAAGGTACGGATTGCATTTATTTCACCAAAGGTACCCGCATGAATCATCTCCATCGCTTTGATGTAACGAGGGTCGAACAAACGTTGTTGACCAGTGAAGAAAATCTTTCCCGTGCTACGATGTTTCTGATACATACGGTAACACTCTTCCATCGTAAAACCTATCGACTTCTCACAAAATACATGCTTTCCTGCGTCGAAAGCATCCAACACGATTTTACAATGCGAACTAAGAGGGGTAGCTACGAGTATGGCATCTATCGACTTATCTTCCAGCACTTCCCGGTAGTCACCATACACTTTGGCATTAGGCACAAGTTCCAATGCGCTCTCGATAGACGGTTTATAAATGTCGCACAATGCTACGATCTCGACTTTGGGGTTCTTAGCCAGAAATCCCATTAAAAAACGTCCCCGGGAACCAGGACCGATTATTGCCAGACGGCACTTTTCGTTTGAGGTGTTCGTCACCTCCGAAAAAGCAGAAAGCCAAGGGCTTGCTGCAAGAAGAGTGCCAGCCCCGGCTATGCCTAAATTCTTTAGAAAATCCCGCCTGCTAATAGGGGTATGTTTCATGCTTGTGGTATTTAAGATTATAATTAGTTTATCTGAAAATCAATTATTAAATACAGGTGCTTTTTGTGTTTCATAAGAAGGAGCTCCGCCTTCTACATAGTCGTCCCTTAAAAAGTGCCCATCTGCGGAATATTGTACGGAAACAGTA
>DXOJ01000298.1 GCA_019412865.1 Bacteroides sp.
AAACTACCCTCTATCTGCCTCTAGAAGAGGTTCCTGTTCAACAAGAACGACTCATCCAGTTGTTATACACGGAATAAATCGCATGCTTAAGCATATGGATTTATCTTCCCAAATATATAATCCCTATGAGTTTATGACAAAAGGGGAAATGGTTCGTGGTTGCTATAACCGCGATTTACTTCTAAATATAGTAAAGAAGTCAAATTCCTGTGGGAAAAGAGGTCGTAAGCAGCTTTTTTATGATGATAATACAGCAACTCATTGTGGTCGCTGCATGCCATGCATGTATAGAAAAGCATCATTAACAGGTTTTAATGATGATACTCGCTACGGAATAAAGCTAGATACCCTGTTTAATTTAAAAAACCGGACAATTTCCGATGATTTTTATGCTATGCTCAATTTTTTGAGAAAAAATCTGAGTGAAGCCGAAATTCGAGAAGAGCTGAGTATAGCAGGAATGTCAAATATGCCACAGTTCGATCTATATGTAGATCTTGTTAAGCGTACAAGAAATGAATTAAAAGAAATGCTTAAATCAGCAAACAACAACTCGATTAATGAATATTTAGGGCTATGTTAATAGATACTCACTGCCATTTTGATATGATGCCCAACCCCGAACACTATCTTAAAGAGCAAGAGGCCATGCACAATATTTCGATAGGTATGACAAACCTACCGAGCCATTTTTCATTAGGATTCAATCATGTTAGACATTACAAGTATTCACGTTTGGCATTAGGCTTCCATCCACTATACGCGAGTGAAAAAAAGGATGAGCTTCGATTATTCAGTCAGTATATAGATAAAACCAGCTATATTGGAGAAATAGGTTTAGACTTCAGTAACGAAAGAGAAGCCACTAAGAATGATCAAATTCGTGTTTTGGATTCAATTCTCAAGCTGTTAAGTGGTAAGAACAAAATAATCAGCGTCCATTCAAGACGCGCTGAAAAAGTTTTGTTAGAAATGTTGATTAGTCATAAAGTAAAAAACGTGATTTTTCACTGGTATTCTGGACCGCTAACACTCATACCACAAATTATTGAGTGTGGCTATTATTTTTCTATCAATGAGAAGATGACGAAAACGGATAATGGACGAAAAATAATTGAACGAATACCCCACGATAGAATACTTACAGAAACAGATGCCCCTTTCAATAAAGTTTGCTCAATAAGTAATACACTGAATAATATTGGTATAGAAGAAGGTGTTATTTCAGAAAACTTCCACAAGTTAATTGAAACTATAAAGCGGCAAAACATAAAAATTAATTATTAGCAATGCTAAAACATAACTGTGTAAGTAAAACGAATCATCTACCAGAATTCCAAGAATGGGTATTTAGTGATAAAAAGTCAAAAGCCATGACCATTGATACTACCAATATGTGTTCCCACCTTCAAAAGAAGCTGTTTCAGCCGGAAGGTGCATATTATCCGATATGGAAAGCCATACAGGAGGATGAAGAAATCACTGCTGTGGTACGCAGTCGACAACTCCATATCTACCGCTACGGCAAGAAAGTCCTGATTCTGGCAGGTAAGGCACAGCCTAAAATTGTCAGAAAGGACAAACTCAACGAGCTGATTAAATGATAGTTCATCACGCTATCTCTGATGTGTGGATGGTATAATAGTAAAACGGAGCAGGCTGTAACAGCTTGCTCCGTTTTTACATGTCCTCACTTCGCCTTTGGCAACCGGATTTTCTTGTTCTTCTCCTCCCAGGCATCCACATAGTTGTTCAGCGCTTCGGAGATAACGTCCTTCAAGAGGATGCCCTCCACGAGGGAAATGTACTTCACCTTACGGACCAAATCCGGATCCACGATGAAGGTGGCGCGGATTTCCTGGGGCTTCTTGGCACTTTTGGCTGCTTCGCCTTTCTTGGGACGACCCACATTCTCCCTGCGTTTGGCTTCCAGTTTGGACTTCATCTGCTCGGTTGCAGCCGTTTCGGTTGATTCTTTCTTGGAAGATGCTTTTGCAGGTGCTGCCTTCGGACTATCCTGCTTGTCATCTTGAACTGCTTGTTGCTCCGCTTGTGCTTCGGTCTGTTCAATAGTCTGTTCCTTAGTCTGTTCCTGTACCGGGTCAGATGGAATGGCTTCGCCCATGAAGCCGTCCATCAATAAGGATAAATTCTTCTTACTCATATTGCTTACTTTATTACTTGTTTACTTGCTGATTTACTTACTATGTTACCAATAACCTATGTGATTAGTCATATAGTAAGATAGTTTACCTATTTTCCTCCCGACTGATTATTTCATCGGTCAGTGTGCGAT
>DXOJ01000299.1 GCA_019412865.1 Bacteroides sp.
CAACTGAATATTAACTTTAGTCATTATGCTGCTTAATTTTGATTAGTTACTTATGTAATAATTTGAATGATTACAGTGCAAAAATCCCAATTATTAATGATTTCGAATAATAGAATCGTCCGTATAAAAGTTCAAATAGTACAAATCTCGTCAGGCAGAAAGCACCTAAAATACTATAAATTAAGAGTTTGTATATTTCCGTCTATAAGCAGCCGGAGTAATATCATAAGCATTTTTAAAACACCGGATAAAATAACTTGGATTAGAAAAACCGTAATCAAATGCTATATCAGCAATCAGGGCATTGGGGTCATTCCGCAATTTTTCTGTTGCTTTTTTCAGTCTCAAAGATAAAATAAAGTCATTCGGGGTCTGTCCGGTCAATGCTTTCAATTTGGTGAAAAGCAACGTTCTGCTCATACACATTTCTCGTGCAAAAGTAGCTACGTCAAAGTCTGGGTTATCAATATAAGATTCCACAATCGCCGTAGCATCCATCAACATCTTTTTATCGATCGGATTAAACGGAAGGTCTTCCACTTTAGGTTCGTCGTTTCGAACAAACCGTTGTTGAAGTAGTTTACGAGTCTGGATGATATTGTTGCACCGGGCTACCAATATCTTGATATTAAAAGGTTTGGAGATATAATCATCCGCACCTGTCTGCAAGCCTTCCAAGGTATGTTCTTCCCGGTTGCGGGCTGTCAGCAAGACAACAGGTATATGGCTGGTCTGCAAATTACTTTTCAACTTCTCGCACATTTCCAGTCCGGACATGACAGGCATCATGACGTCACTTACAATCATCTGCGGTTGGAGCGAAGAAGCCCGTTCCAATCCTTCCTGCCCGTCGGCAGCCGTATATACCTCATATATCTGTTCAAAAATCTGCGTCAATACTTTACGCATTTCCGGGTTATCTTCTACAATCAGTATTTTCACCGTTTTATCCGGCTTCACCATTTCCGAGATTTCTTGAGGCTCTATTACATAATGTTCGGCAACGCGTTCATCTGCAGAGGAAGATGCTTCCACATTCACATTTGCATCCCGGTGAAGAGTAACGATAAAAGACGTTATTCCATTCGGCTCACTTTCCACTCCGATAGTTCCCTGATGCAATTCCACAATACCTTTTGCCATTGCCAGCCCGATACCCGATCCTTTGACAGTCCGTGTAGTTGTTGCCGAATCATCCTGCCAAAACCGTTCAAATACATGTTTGATCTTGGACTTTTCAATACCGACACCCAAATTGTTGACTGAAATCACAATGTCATTCTCTCCTTCCGCTGCCAATTCTACAGAAATCCAGTCACCGGGCTTCGTATATTTAAAAGCGTTGGACAATAGATTATAGAACACTTTCTCTATCTGCGTCTTGTCAATATACAAATCCGCTTCTTTCAAAGTGGAAGAAAAACGGAGATCGATCTTATTCAGCTGCGCATAGCTATAGAAAGAACAACAAATCTCCTCTATCACCGCAACAATATTCTCTTTGGAAATTTTCAATTTCAGATATCCCTGATCCTGCTTACGGATATCAATCACCTCATCCACCAGATTATTCATCCGGCGGGAGTTCTTATAAATCTCCAAAATCTTATTATACACCTCGGGGATCATGTCTTTATGCATCAGGAGCATCTCAAGCTGACTGGATATAAGCGTTAACGGAGTACGGAACTCATGCGATACATTGGTAAAGAAACGTAGTTTGGACTGGTTCACATTTTCGATATACTCTTTTTCCCGTTTCTCGGCCAATAGAGAATGTTGCAAGGTTTTCCGTATCCAGAACATACGGATAATATAGCCTGCAATAAGAATACCTGCCAATATCATCAGCAAAATAAACCATGCCCGTTGATAAACGGGAGCCTCCACTATCAGCTCAAAACTGGCAGAAGGTGCTTCCTGATCGTGAATGCGCAACTGGTCGCCACGAACATGAAAAGTATAACGCCCCGGATGAAGATTGGTATAAGTAACCATCGTATTATCTCCCGCCTTCATATATTCGTTATCAAATCCTTCAAGTTTATATTCCAGACCGATGTTGGAAATATTATTCAGGGTATTACTCGCTATCTCAAAAGTGACGGAAGAATACCTGGGCGGCAATACTAATTGATGTTCATACAATACCGTTTCCTTGATAAGTCCCAACGAATCAAAGGGTTGAATTTCCGTATTATCCACAAGCACGCGTTTTACGAACACATTATACTCCACAGACTGCTTGTTCAGTTTCTCCTGGGCTATGGAAACGATGCCTGCCAGTCCACAGACATAAATATCGTGGTCGGACGCAATGTACAGCCCTCCGTCATTCACGTTATTCAAGGGAAAATCACTCTGCCTGTTATAGTTCTCGAATGTGGTAGTGGCTAGATTGAATTTAGAGAAACCGCCATTCGTTGCCACATAAATGGAACCGTCCAGCGGACTCTCTACCAATCCGGTGATAAATCCATTCTCCAGTCCCTGCTTCGCTCCGTATCCTGCAAAGGCATCTTTCTTCTTATCGAACAGATAAATTCCCGATCCCGTCGATCCTAACCATATATGTCCTTTTCTATCACATAAAATATGATTAATGTGGTGCTGTGCCGTGCTCTGCGCTATTTGGGAGAAAGGATAACTATGGGAAGTGCCCGCTTTCAAATTGACCCGTATCAGATCAAAAGAAGTGGTCAGCCATAAATCCCCTTCTTTATCGAACGTCATATCCCAAACCTGCGACAAATGTCTGGAAGCTAAAGAAGGATGTTCGAAATAATGCAACCGGAGATGTTTTTTATCCAATACAAGCAGCCCACCCTTGGCGGCTATCAATAAGGAATCGTGACCGGAAAACTCTATCATTTTTACCAGATTATAGGCCCTGTCAACCGTTTTCCCCTCCGGAGTATCGATATTTTCCGAAATAGATTCTATATGTCCGGTCGACAGATTAATCCGGTTGATGCCCTGATAAAGCGAAGCTACCCAAAGATAATCCGATTCTTTCTCATAATACAGAGACTTCACAATCTTAAAAGACAGCTCTTGAGCATATAAATGTTTAAGCGGGAAAAAACGTTTGGCATGTTTATCATAATAGTTCAATCCGCTTCCTTCACTTGCAAACCAGATCCGCCCGGAACGGTCTTCGGCAATGGAACTGATGATATAGGAATTCAAATGCCCGCCAACAGCCGTAGACGAACGGTAAAAGTGATAAGCATCATTCGCTACATTATAATATTGTATTCCCTGATAGAAAGTGCCCAGCCATAAAGTTCCCGAAGTGTCATAATGCATCGAAATGATGGAACGTGTATCGGCCGCCTCCACATTCAAGTCATATTCATAATCCGTAAACTCTCCGGTAGAGAGATTTAAAGTCTGCAAACCGGCATAAGTTCCGATATACAGAAGACTATCATTGGCTTGTGTCACATGGCGCACATTATCATGGTTGATCGTATGATCAGCCACCTTATTATATCTGTAATGAGTAAGCTCCCCATTTGCCTCCAACCGGGTAAGTCCCCGGTTTCTGGTAGCTATCCAGATGCTCCCGTTTCTGTCTTCCGTAATTGAATTAACAGCCCCCACATCAATATGACGGGTGATATGAGCAGCCTGATCGATACAATAAATACCCTTGGAAGAAGTACCCACCACCACGGTCTGATTCTGACGAACCATTAGACTGTTCATCAATACATCCCCGCCATCCGAAGAAAATGAAAAGAATAATTCGGGCGCCTGGTCAAGGTCACGATAACGATAGATTTCTTTTCCGGTAGCTATCCACAACGCGTCGTGCGCATAGCAGATTCCTGCAACTTCTCCTTCACGCAGCACCTTAAAGCGGTTCAAACGCATGTCATAAAGAGTCACACTCTGCAAACTACGGATAAAAAGCAATCCTTCACTGTTTCCGCAAACCTGCCGGATATTATTTATATTGATTGAATAGGGATTCGCGTTATCCGGTTTGAAGACTTCAAATTTACGACCGTCAAAGCGGTTCAGTCCGTCTTGAGTACCAATCCATAAAAATCCGAATTCATCCTGATAGAAACAATTGACCGTTTGATGCGAAAGTCCTTGCCTTACATCTTTAAAACGCATATTGATATCCTTCGTCACATTTGCCATGCAACAAAGTACCGATATAAACAGGCAGTAAATAACAAGAAAGTTAGCTTTGGTCATCAGTGTTTTTCGATAATTCGGATGCAATATTCGAGAAAATCCAAGATATATGCAAGCATTTATTCAAAAAACTGTCTGGCTACTACCTGTTAATTATCCCCCGGACTGCATATAACTAATCCCCCGATCGAATAAAATTAATCGTCTGACAGTTGATTCTTTTTCGTCTGACAGTTGTCAGACGAAAGTTCAACAGTAGTCAGACGCAAGTTCAACAACTGTCAGACGATTAATTTTATGCATAAACAAGATTAGTTCCCTCTTTACTAAGAAATAGTTTTTAGCATACGAAAGATTAAATTATACTATCAACCGCCTAAACACTTGTTTATCATTGGTGAACTGCGTACTTTTGCACGCCAATAAAAAATAGAACAATGACCCCAAAAAACAAAGGTTTTATCTATGGAGTGATTGCCGCTGCCAGCTACGGTATGAATCCTCTTTTTGCACTTCCACTCTATGCAGCCGGGATGAGTGTCGATACCGTTTTATTCTACCGTTATTTCTTCGCCGCAATCGTACTGGGTATTCTGATGAAAATGCAGCATCAATCCTTTGCGCTTCACAAGGCAGACGTTTTGCCCTTAGTCATTATGGGATTGCTATTCTCTTTTTCATCACTGCTTTTGTTTATGAGCTATAATTATATGGATGCCGGAATAGCTTCTACCATTCTCTTCGTCTACCCGGTGATGGTAGCTGTCATTATGGGGATATTCTTCAAAGAAAAGATTTCCGCAATTACCGTCTTTTCCATCTTGCTGGCGCTTTCAGGTATCGCCTTGCTCTATCAGGGAGATGGAAACAAACCGCTGTCGACTTTGGGAATCATCTTTGTTCTGCTGTCCTCACTCTCTTATGCTATATATATAGTAGGCGTGAACCGTTCGACACTGAAAAACCTGCCGACCACCAAGCTTACATTCTACGCCATTTTGTTCGGACTATCGGTTTATATCGTCCGTTTAAATTTTTGTACGGAGCTACAAATAATACCGTCAGTCTGGCTCTGGGCCGACGTACTGACACTAGCCATTCTGCCGACTGCCGTATCACTGATCTGTACCGCACTCGCCATCCATTACATAGGCTCTACTCCAACAGCCATACTGGGTGCCCTGGAACCGGTGACAGCTCTATTTTTCGGTGTTCTCCTGTTTCACGAAAAACTGACTCCCCGGTTAATGGCAGGTATTTTAATGATTATCACTGCTGTTACCTTGATTATCATCGGTAAGTCACTCATAAAAAAGATGGGAATGCTGTTGCAGATGAACAAAAAATAATATACTTTTGCTACTTAATCAATCAAAATGCAATTTTAAATCTCAAAAAATATGGTAGACGTAAAGACTTGCCTTGACAATGCACAAGAAAAAATGGACATGGCCATCATGTATCTGGAAGAAGCACTGGCACATATCCGCGCTGGAAAAGCGAGTGCCCGCTTATTAGATGGTATCCGCGTAGATTCTTACGGAAGTATGGTGCCTATCAGCAATGTAGCAGCAATTACTACTCCGGACGCCCGCAGTATCGTAATCAAGCCGTGGGATAAAAGCATGTTCCGTGTTATCGAAAAAGCAATCATCGACTCTGACCTCGGTATCATGCCCGAAAACAATGGTGAAATGATCCGTATCGGTATTCCTCCTTTGACGGAAGAACGTCGTAAACAACTGGCAAAACAGTGTAAAGGAGAAGGTGAAACAGCTAAAGTAAGTGTACGTAACGCTCGTCGTGACGGTATCGACGCACTGAAGAAAGCTGTAAAAGACGGACTGGCAGAAGACGAACAGAAGAATGCGGAAGCCAAACTGCAAAAAATCCATGATAAGTATATCAAGCAAATCGATGATATGCTGGCTGAAAAGGATAAAGAAATTATGACTGTTTAAATTGAAAATTGAGAATTAAAAATTGAGAAATAAAGTGCGGCATACTACATGTCACAGTTCATTCTCATTTTTTAATTCTCAATTCTCAACCTCAATTTATGAAGGGATTAGTAATCAAAAACACGGGTAGTTGGTATCAGGTGAAAACCGATGACGGACAATCTATCGAATGTAAAATCAAAGGTAATTTCCGACTGAAAGGGATTCGCAGCACCAATCCTGTCGCAGTGGGCGATCGTGTTCAGATTATACTTAATCAGGAAGGAACTGCTTTTATCAGCGAGATCGAAGACAGGAAAAACTATATCATCCGCCGTTCTTCCAATCTTTCCAAACAATCCCACATCCTTGCCGCCAATCTCGACCAGTGTATGTTGGTAGCAACCGTCAACTACCCCGAAACTTCCACTATTTTCATTGACCGCTTTCTTGCATCCGCAGAAGCTTATCGCGTTCCCGTCAAACTCGTATTCAACAAGGTAGATGCTTACGACGAGGATGAACTCCGCTATCTGGACGCACTTATCAACCTATATACACAGATCGGTTACCCTTGTTTCAAGGTTTCTGCAAAAAACGGTAATGGGGTGGACGAAATAAAAAAGGCATTGGAAGGCAAGATCACTTTATTCTCCGGACATTCGGGAGTCGGCAAATCGACTCTTATCAATTCCATACTGCCGGGCATAGAAGCCAAGACCGGCGAGATTTCTTCTTACCATAACAAAGGTATGCACACCACTACTTTCTCCGAAATGTTCCCCGTGGAGGGAAATGGCTACATTATCGACACTCCGGGCATCAAGGGGTTCGGTACATTCGATATGGAAGAAGAGGAAATCGGGCATTATTTTCCCGAAATATTCAAGACTTCCGCCAACTGCAAATATGGCAACTGCACTCACCGTCATGAACCCGGATGTGCCGTACGCAAGGCCGTAGAAGAACACCTTATCAGCGAATCGCGCTATACCTCTTATTTAAATATGCTGGAGGATAAAGAGGAAGGCAAATATCGGGCTGCTTACTGATTAACTCTTTTTTACCCTTTCTTTCTTTAAACCTTTCCCGACGGGGGAAGTCTAATCTCTAAAGATGTATCATAACTGCTATATACAATACTAAACCATGAATAAAAAAACTAAATGGGGCATCATTATTCTTGTTGGTGCCGGAATTATCGGTGGAGGAATCTATTCACAATTACCGAAAAAAAACGACGAACTAGCAGCTGCCGACAAAGTGATGGGCGGCAATCAGAAAAAAGGAAAACAAGTTCTAAATGTAAATGCTAAAGTCATAAAGCCACAATCCCTGACAGACGAGTTTACCACTACCGGCGTACTTCTACCCGATGAGGAAGTGGATTTGTCTTTCGAAACTTCGGGAAAAATTGTGGAAATCAACTTCGAAGAAGGAACGGCCGTAAAGAAAGGGCAGTTGCTTGCCAAAGTAAACGACCGGCAGTTGCAGGCACAATTACAACGTCTCGTTTCACAATTAAAACTGGCAGAAGACCGTGTATTCCGTCAAGATGCTCTGCTGAAACGGGATGCCGTCAGTAAAGAAGCTTACGAACAGGTGAAAACGGATTTGGCAACCCTGAACGCAGATATAGAGATCATCAAAACCAATATCGAGTTAACCGAACTTCGTGCTCCGTTCGACGGAGTGATCGGACTTCGCCAAGTCAGTGTCGGTACTTATGCCTCTCCGACTACTGTTGTTGCCAAACTGACTAAAATCGCTCCATTGAAAGTGGAATTCTCCGTACCGGAACGTTATGCCAAGCAAATCAAGAAGGGAACTAACCTGAACTTCAGCGTTGAAGGAAACTTGGATGCTTTCGGCGCACAAGTGTATGCTGTGGAATCAGCTATTGACCCGAACCTGCATCAGTTTACCGCCCGTGCATTATACCCGAATGTCAATCACATCCTGCTTCCCGGCCGTTACGCAAGCGTGCTGTTGAAAAAGGATGAAATACCTAACGCAATTGCCATTCCCACAGAAGCAATTGTACCGGAAATGGGTAAAGACAAGGTCTATCTGTATAAATCAGGAAAAGCCGAACCGGTGGATATTATTACCGGCATCCGCACCGCATCTGAAGTGCAGGTGATCAGAGGATTACACATGGGAGATACCATCATTACTTCAGGAACACTGCAACTACGTACCGGACTTGCCGTTACTCTTGACAACATTGATTAATAATACCAGCACCTTATGAATATATCCGAATTAAGTATACGTCGCCCGGTATTAGCCACAGTATTAACGATCATCATCCTCCTTTTCGGATTCATCGGATACAATTATCTGGGTGTCCGTGAGTATCCGTCGGTGGATAATCCGATCATTTCTGTCAGCTGCTCTTATCCGGGAGCTAATGCCGATGTTATCGAGAATCAAATAACCGAACCGTTGGAACAGAATATCAACGGTATTCCCGGTATCCGTTCTTTGTCCAGTGTGAGTCAGCAGGGACAAAGCCGCATCACGGTAGAATTTGAATTGTCCGTCGATCTGGAAACGGCGGCCAATGACGTACGTGACAAGGTTTCACGTGCCCAGCGTTATCTCCCCCGCGACTGTGACCCTCCGACCGTTTCAAAAGCGGACGCTGACGCCATGCCCATCCTGATGGTTGCTCTTCAAAGTGACAAGCGTACGTTATTGGAATTGAGCGAAATCGCAGATTTGACTGTAAAGGAACAATTACAGACGATTGCCGACGTTAGTAGTGTATCTATCTGGGGAGAAAAACGTTACTCCATGCGCCTTTGGCTCGACCCGGTAAAGATGGCAGGATATGGTATTACTCCTATCGATGTTAAAAATGCCGTGGACAATGAAAACGTGGAACTTCCTTCCGGTAGTATCGAAGGAAATACCACCGAACTGACTATCCGCACACTGGGATTGATGCATACTGCAGATGAATTCAATGATTTGATTATCAAAGAAGAGGATAACCGTATTGTACGTTTCAGTGATATCGGACGTGCAGAACTGGGACCCGCCGATATCAAGAGTTATATGAAAATGAACGGAGTTCCTATGGTAGGTGTCGTAGTCATTCCACAGCCGGGTGCCAACCATATTGAAATCGCGGATGCTGTATATCAGCGCATGGAGCAGATGAAAAAAGATTTGCCGGAAGATGTGCACTATAATTATGGTTTTGACAACACCAAGTTTATCCGCGCATCTATCAATGAGGTTAAATCGACTGTATATGAAGCTTTTGTACTCGTAATCATCATTATCTTCCTCTTCCTGCGTGACTGGCGCGTCACATTAGTGCCTTGTATCGTAATCCCTGTCTCTCTGATCGGAGCATTCTTTGTTATGTATCTGGCAGGATTCTCCATTAATGTACTTTCCATGCTCGCCATCGTACTGTCGGTGGGGTTGGTGGTGGACGACGCCATCGTTATGACAGAAAATATTTATATCCGTATTGAAAAGGGAATGGCTCCCAAAGAAGCGGGAATAGAAGGAGCTAAAGAAATCTTCTTTGCCGTCATCTCAACGACTATCACGCTGGTTGCCGTATTCTTCCCTATCGTCTTTATGGATGGAATGACAGGACGATTGTTCCGGGAATTCAGTATCGTTATTTCGGGTTCAGTCATCATTTCTTCGTTTGCGGCATTGACTTTCACTCCGATGCTGGCAACGAAATTGCTTATAAAGAGGGAAAAGCAAAGTTGGTTTTATGCGAAGACCGAGCCATTCTTCGAAGGAATGAACCGGCTGTACAGCCGGTCACTTGCCGCTTTCCTCAGCAAACGCTGGATTGCTCTTCCATTTACCTTCATCACCATTTGCCTGATCGGTTTTCTATGGAATGCCATTCCCGCAGAAATGGCTCCACTTGAGGACCGTTCGCAAATCAGTATTAACACCCGGGGGGCAGAAGGTGTCACTTACGAATATATCCGGGATTACACGGAGGATATTAATCAACTGGTAGACTCTATTCTTCCCGATGCGGAAGCTGTTACCGCCCGTGTATCCAGTGGTAGCGGAAATGTACGCATCACATTGAAGGATATGCAAGACCGTAACTACACACAGATGGAAGTTGCCGAGAATATCTCGAAAGCGGTACAGAAGAAAACGATGGCGCGTTCATTCGTGCAACAACAGTCTTCTTTTGGTGGACGTCGTGGAAGTATGCCTGTTCAATATGTACTTCAGGCTACCAATTTGGAAAAGTTGGAAGAAGTACTGCCTAAGTTTATGGCTAAAGTATATGAGAATCCTGTCTTCCAGATGGCGGACGTCGATTTGAAGTTCAGTAAGCCGGAAGCACGTATCCAGATCAACCGCGACAAGTCCAGTATTATGGGAGTAAGTACCAAAAATATTGCTCAAACGCTGCAATATGGATTGAGCGGTCAGCGTATGGGATATTTCTATATGAACGGTAAGCAATATGAGATTCTTGGTGAAATCAACCGCCAGCAACGAAACAAGCCGGCTGACTTGAAAGCAATTTACGTTCGTAGCAACAGTGGGGATATGATTCAGTTGGATAACTTGATTGAGTTGGAAAGCGGTATTGCTCCTCCAAAGTTATATCGCTATAACCGTTTTGTGTCAGCTACGATTTCTGCAGGATTGGCAGATGGAAAAACAATCGGGCAAGGTTTGGACGAGATGGATAAGATTGCCAAGGAAACACTGGACGATACTTTCCGCACCGCCCTGTCGGGAGACTCGAAAGAATATCGTGAAAGTTCTTCCAGTCTGATGTTCGCCTTTATCCTGGCCATTCTTCTGATTTACCTGATTCTGGCAGCCCAGTTTGAAAGTTTCAAAGATCCGCTGATTATCATGTTGACAGTACCACTGGCTATTGCCGGAGCTTTGGTCTTCATGTATTTCGGAGATATTACGATGAATATTTTCAGTCAGATCGGTATTATCATGCTGATCGGTCTGGTGGCGAAGAACGGTATCCTAATTGTAGAGTTTGCCAACCAGAAACAGGAAGCCGGAGAAGATAAGATGAGTGCGATTAAAGATGCTGCCCTGCAACGTCTCCGCCCGATTCTGATGACAAGTGCCTCTACGGTTTTGGGACTTATTCCGCTGGCATTTGCCACCGGAGAAGGTTGTAACCAGCGTATCGCCATGGGTACGGCAGTGGTGGGTGGTATGGTCGTATCCACTCTGCTTACGATGTACATTGTACCGGCTATTTACAGTTACATTTCGACTAACCGAATCAAAAAATTACAAGAATGAAACAGAAAGGAATTTGCATGAAACGCATCATTTATATAACCATTGCATGTGCCTTCTTATCAGTCTCTTTTGCAAAGGCACAAGTCCTCACTCTAAAGGAGTGTCTGGAAGAAGGATTGCAAAATAATTACTCTTTACGTATCATCCACAACGAAGAGCAGATCAGCAAAAACAACGCAACGTTGGGAAATGCGGGTTACCTGCCTACATTGGACTTCTCTGCCGGATATACCGGAAACTTGGACAATATTGAAACCAAGGCGCGTGCTACCGGAGAAATAACAAAGAATAACGGAGTCTACGATCAGACGGTTAATGTCGGTCTTAACCTCAACTGGACTATTTTCGACGGATTCAATATCAGCACCACCTACAAACAGTTGAAAGAACTGGAACGTCAGGGAGAAACCAACACCCGTATCGCTATTGAGGATTTTATTGCTGCCCTGACTTCCGAATACTATAATTTTATTCAGCAGAAGATTCGTCTGAAAAACTTTCATTATGCAATGTCGCTTTCCAAAGAGCGCTTACGCATAGCCGAGGCTAGTCACCTGGTTGGTAAGTTTTCAGGACTGGATTATCAGCAGGCAAAAGTGGATTTCAATGCAGACAGTGCCCAATACATCAAACAACAGGAATTGCTCCATTCTTCACGCATCCAGTTGAATGAACTAATGGCCAACAACAACGTCAATCAAAACATTATTATCAAAGACTCTACCATTGACGTACACAGCGACTTGCAATTTGATGACTTGTGGAATTCTACGTTAGCAACCAATGCTTCTTTGCTTAAAGCCGATCAAAACACGGTACTTGCCCAATTGGACTACAAGAAAATAAACTCACGCAACTATCCATATCTCAAATTAAATACCGGATATGGATATACGTTCAACAAGTATGACATCAACGCAAACAGTAGAAGAGGTGAACTGGGTTTCAATGCCGGAATAACTGTCGGTTTTAATATATTCGACGGTAATCGCCGCCGCGAAAAGAGAAATGCGAGTCTGGCTTTCAAAAATCGTCGTCTGGAACGACAGGACATGGAGTTAGCACTCCGCTCTGATCTCAGTAACCTATGGCAAGCCTATCGCAACAATCTCCAATTGTTGAATCTGGAACGTCAGAACCTGATAACCGCCAAGGACAACCACGATATTGCCATGGACCGTTATATACAGGGAGACCTCTCCGGTTTTGAGGTGCGCGAAGCACAAAAAAGTTTGTTAGATGCAGAGGAACGCATCCTCTCTGCCGAATACAATACGAAACTTTGCGAAATATCCCTGTTGCAAATCAGCGGAAAGATTACGAAGTATCTGGAATAAGGAAGTAGTTTCCAAACATTAAATAACAAAGCCATGAGAAAACCAAGTCTTTTCTTATTGCTACTTTTTATCCTGACAAACATCTCAGCCCAAAAAGCAACAGATTACAGAAAACAGCAAAACTACAAAGAATGGGTACACATCGCTCCCAAATTTGACGATGATTTTTTTAAGACAGAAGAAGCCCAACGCATTGGTGACAACGTGTTACTGTATCAACAAACTACCGGAGGCTGGCCCAAGAATATCTATATGCCGGCAGAACTGACGGAACAAGAATATAAGGCGGCACTAAAAGCCAAAGAGGATATCAACCAAAGCACAATCGACAACAATGCCACCACGACAGAAATAGAATATCTGGCACGACTTTATCTGGCTACACAGAAAGAGAAATATAAAGAAGGAGTGCTGAACGGTATTCAATATCTGCTCAAATCGCAGTATGAAAACGGAGGATGGCCTCAATTTTATCCACGTCCCAAAGGTTATTATGTACAAATCACCTACAATGACAATGCAATGGTAAGAGTCATGAATCAACTTCGGAGCATATACGAAAAGAAAGCTCCATATACTTTTCTTCCTGACAATATCTGCGAACAAGCACGCAATGCATTCAACAAAGGTATAGAGTGTATACTCAAAACGCAGGTGTGCCAAAATGGTGAATTAACAGTATGGTGCGCCCAACACGACCGTGTCACTTTGGAACCCTGCAAAGCACGTGCTTATGAACTTCCGTCACTAAGCGGACAAGAGTCGGACAATATTGTATTGCTGTTGATGTCACTTCCTAATCCATCCACAGACATTGTAAAATCCATAGAAGGAGCAATCAAATGGTTCCAAAAGTCTAAAATAAAAGGAATACAGAAGGAATATTTCACTAACAGCGAAGGTAAAAAAGACTATCGTATGGTTCCCTGTGAAGACTGTCCAACTCTCTGGGCACGTTTTTATGAACTGGAAACGAACCGGCCTTTTTTCTGCGACCGTGACGGCATTAAAAAATATGATATATCGGAAATCGGGCATGAGCGCCGGAATGGTTATAGTTGGTATAACAAAGATGGTAGTAAGGTATTGAAGAGATATGAAAAATGGAAAAAAGAACAGAATAAGTAATCACAAATGATGAAAGGCTGATATCTACACTACAAAAATAAATATCCGGAAAGTCTTTAAGTCCTCAAAAGATGAAATCCCCTCACTACATTGCAGAGTGAGGGGATTTTATAAATTCAGGGCATTTAGCCTCTTCTTAAAGTTTTATCCCAACAGGTTAAAACCGGTTATTTTGTGCAATTCCACGGTTTCAACTGTTTGAAGAAGTCATTACCCTTATCATCCACCAAGATAAATGCAGGGAAGTTTTCTACTTCAATTTTCCAGATGGCTTCCATACCCAATTCCGGATATTCCACACATTCGATGCTCTTGATGTTATTCTGTGCTAGGATAGCTGCCGGACCTCCGATAGAACCAAGATAGAAACCACCATATTTCTTACAAGCATCTGTCACTTGCTGGCTACGGTTACCTTTTGCCAACATGACCATGCTGCCGCCATGACTTTGGAACAGTTCTACATAAGAGTCCATACGTCCTGCTGTAGTAGGACCCATAGAACCACAAGCCATGCCTTCCGGAGTTTTTGCCGGACCTGCATAATAAATAGGATGATCCTTAATATATTGTGGCAAGTCTTCGCCGCGATCCAAACGTTCTTTCAGTTTAGCATGGGCGATGTCACGACCTACGATGATCGTTCCGTTCAATGACAGACGAGTAGCTACCGGATATTTAGTCAGCTCTTTCAGGATTTCAGGCATCGGACGGTTCAGGTCGATCTTTACAACATCACCTTCACCTGCTTGACGCAGTTCTACAGGAATAAGTTCGCCCGGATTTGAATCCAGTTTCTCAATCCAGATACCTTCCTTATTGATTTTACATTTGATGTTACGGTCGGCAGAGCAAGATACTCCCAAGCCTACCGGACAAGAAGCACCGTGACGAGGCAAACGGATGATGCGTACGTCATGAGCAAGATATTTACCTCCGAATTGCGCGCCCAATCCAATTTTGTGAGCTTCTGCCAAAACTTCTTTTTCCAGTTCGATGTCGCGGAATGCACGGCCATATTCGTTTCCAGTAGTCGGCAAGTTATCATAGAAATGAGTAGAAGCCAGCTTCACTGTCAATAAGTTCTTTTCAGCAGAAGTTCCACCGATCACGAAAGCGATATGATAAGGAGGGCAAGCGGCTGTTCCCAATGTTTTCATTTTTTCAACCAGGAATGGAACCAGTGTACCGGGATTCAGGATCGCTTTTGTTTCCTGATACAAATATGTCTTGTTGGCAGAACCACCACCTTTTGTTACGCAAAGGAATTCGTATTCCATACCTTCGGTAGCTTCGATGTCAATCTGTGCAGGGAGGTTACATTTTGTATTTACCTCATCATACATATTCAAAGGCGCATTCTGTGAATAACGCAGGTTCTCTTCAGTGTATGTTTTATATACGCCCAGTGAAAGCGCTTCTTCATCAGAATATCCAGTCCATACCTGCTGTCCTTTTTCACCATGGATAATAGCAGTACCAGTGTCCTGACAGAAAGGAAGTACACCTTTTGAAGCAACTTCCGCGTTACGCAGGAAAGTCAATGCCACATACTTATCGTTTTCACTTGCTTCCGGATCACTCAGAATCTTAGCAACTTGTTCGTTGTGCGAACGACGAAGCATGAATGATACATCACGAAAAGCTGCATTTGCCATCGCAGTCAAGCCTTCTTTTTCAATTTTCA
>DXOJ01000003.1 GCA_019412865.1 Bacteroides sp.
ACTTATCAATAGTAGTTTAATTTTCATAATTTTGCAGATTTGTTCAGACAAATATAGGAAAAATAGAGAATACATGATGTTTTTTTATGTTTTATATCTAATTTTGTAGCCGGATTAACAAATTGTAAAAATGGAGGCAGACAACATAGATGGGAAGAAAGAACCCAAAAGACTTCCTGTGTGGGCATGTATCCCGCTGTTTATTGTGGTACTTTTCATATTTATTGGATTGTATGGGACATTGGTCAGCGGAGGCCTGTCGTTGGTTCTTGGAGTGGAGGCTCGCCATCCGGGAGTAGTAGGGTATATTTTCGTGGAGGCCGGTATGCTTTTGGCCGTTCTTACTGCCGCCGTCATCTTGCTTCGTCTCGAACGTCGTCCGTTTTCTGATTTGGGACTTTCCCTAAAAGGACATACCAACGGACTGTGGTATGGTCTCTTGGTGGCAATCTTGCTCTATTTGCTGGGTTTCGGAATCTCTGTTGTTTTGGGAGAAATAGAAGTCACCGGTTTCCAGTTTAAGCCGTTGGATTTATTGGGGTCGTGGGTGTTTTTCCTGTTAGTGGCGTTGTTTGAAGAAATTCTGATGCGCGGCTATATCCTCGGACGTCTGCTTCATACCAATATGAATAAATTCCTGGCACTCTTCATCTCGTCGGCATTATTCGCGTTTATGCATATCTTTAATCCGGAAATAGCTTTCCTGCCGATGCTAAATCTATTGCTTGCCGGTATGCTGTTGGGTGCTTCCTATCTATATACCCGTAATCTGTGTTTCCCTATCTCTCTTCATCTTTTCTGGAATTGGATTCAGGGTCCGATTCTGGGTTATCAGGTAAGCGGAAATAATTTCACGACGAGCATGCTGACTTTGCGTATGCCCGAAGAAAACGTACTGAATGGCGGAGCCTTCGGTTTTGAAGGCTCGCTCATTTGCACAGTACTTATGATTGTTTTTACGATTCTGATTGTGTGGTGGGGAGAAAAAAGAGAAGCAATCAGTCTTGCGGTACCCCGATCATACTAAGCTGAATCCGTTTCCGGTCATAATCTACATTCATCACTCTGACCATGACGTGTTGATGGATGGATACCACTTCCGTCGGATCGGAAATGAACCGTTCCGCTAATTGCGAGAGGTGCACCAGTCCGTTCTCCTTAATACCTATATCGACAAACGCCCCGAAATTGGTGATGTTGCCTACGATGCCCGGAAGAATCATTCCTTCGCGCAAATCGGCTATGGTGCGCACGTTCTTGTCGAACTCGAAGACTTTGATAGCCTTACGCGGGTCACGTCCCGGCTTGTCGAGTTCCTGCAGAATGTCCTGTAAGGTGGGCAGGCCGACGGTAGGGGTGATGTAGGCGGAGATGTTAATCTTCCGGCGGAGTTCCTTGTCGGCTATCAGTTCGTCGATGGTACATTTCAGGTCTTTGGCCATTTGCTCTACGATGTGGTAGCTTTCCGGATGCACGGCGGTGTTGTCCAGCGGATTCTTGGCTCCGGGGATGCGGAGGAATCCGGCACACTGTTCGAAAGCCTTGGCGCCCATGCGCGGAACTTTCATCAATTCTTTCCGCGAACCGAAAGCTCCGTTTTCCGCCCGGTAGTTGACGATGTTTTGAGCCAGTTGCGGTCCCAGTCCGGAGATGTAAGTCAATAGATGGCTGCTTGCCGTATTCAGGTTTACGCCGACCAGGTTCACGCAATTCTCTACGGTCTGATCGAGTGCTTTTTTCAGCTTTGTCTGGTCTACATCGTGCTGGTATTGACCTACACCGATGGATTTAGGATCTATCTTCACCAATTCTGCCAACGGGTCCATCAGGCGGCGGCCGATGGAGACTGCTCCACGCACCGTTACGTCATAATCGGGAAACTCGTCGCGGGCAATCTTCGAAGCCGAATAAATGGAAGCTCCCTGTTCACTGACTACAAACACGGGTATCTGACGGTCGAAGCTCTGGCTGTTGATGAAATCTTCTGTCTCACGGCTTGCCGTTCCGTTGCCGATGGAGATGGCTTCTATCTGATAGGCCTCAATCATCTTACGGAGTTTGGAAGCAGCTTCTCCTGTTTTGTTCACGGGAGGATGCGGATAGATATTCTCATTATGCAACAGATTGCCTTGTGCATCGAGGCAGACAACTTTACATCCCGTACGGAATCCGGGGTCGATGGCGAGCACCCGTTTTTGTCCCAATGGAGGGGCGAGAAGAAGTTGGCGGAGGTTCTCGGTGAATACCCGGATGGCTTCCTCGTCGGCTTTTTCTTTGGATTGAGCGGCAAATTCTGTTTCGATGGAAGGCTTGAGCAGACGCTTGTAGGCATCGACTGTGGCTTCGTCCACCTGCTGGCTACACTCGTTGTTGCCACGTACGAACTGACGTTCCAGGCGTTCGATACATGCCTCGTCGTCGGGATTGATGGATACTTTTAGCAGGCCTTCCGACTCTGCCCGGCGGATGGCCAACAGGCGGTGGGACGTGCAACGTTTCAGTGCTTCGGAGAAATCGAAATAATCCCGGTATTTTGCCGCTTCTTCCTCTTTTCCTTTCACTACTTTGGCACTAATCTCTGCCTGGCGGATGAACTGATTACGTACCGCGTTGCGGGCACGTTCGTCCTCGTTCACTTGCTCTGCAATGATGTCACGGGCGCCTTTTAGGGCATCTTCCACATCTTTCACGTCTCCTTTCACGAAGGAGGCAGCCTTAGCACTAAGGTTGTTTTCCCTTTGCAACATCAGGATGGTGGCAAGCGGTTCCAACCCTTTCTGGCGGGCTACTTCAGCACGTGTCTTCCGCTTGGGTTTATAAGGAAGATAAATGTCTTCCAGTTCCGTCGGATTCCAGGTGTCGTTGATACGTTTCTCCAGTTCGGCAGTCAGTTTTCCCTGCTCGTTGATGGTGCCGAGAATCGTTTCTTTCCGTTTGGCTATGTCGCACAACTTATCGTGTTGCTCTTTGATTTGCTCTATCTGCACTTCATCCAGTCCGCCGGTGGCTTCTTTACGGTAACGACTGATGAAGGGAATCGTAGCACCTTCACCCAAAAGATGGAGTGTACTACTTATTTGTCTTTCCGGTATACCCAGAAAACCGGAAATCATCTTGTGAAATAATTCCATAATTTGTATTTTTTGAGAGTAAATGAGCGACAAAAATACATATAAATCTGCTAAACCCGACAAGTTTTACTATATTTGCAACTCAATTAATGAATTAACACATCAAAACTGCATAATTATGCTGGGACGTCTTGGATATCTTTTTATCTGTTTCCTTTGGCTTCTGCAGTCAACGGAAGTATTGGCTGTCTCTAAAGATAAGAAACCTATTCTGATTATTTGCTCTTATAATCCGGCAGCGCACCAAACCTCGGTCACTATTTCCGATTATATGGATGAATATAGTAAGTTGGGAGGACAGCGCGACATTATCATCGAAAACATGAATTGTAAAAGCTTCTCGGAGGCTCCGTTATGGAGCGCGATGATGACGCAGATTCTGGCTAAATATCAGGGAGAAAAGCATCCGGCACAAATTATCTTATTAGGACAGGAGGCATGGGCTGCCTATTTGTCGCAGAGGGATGAAATGCAGGTGAAAGTGCCGGTGATGTGCAGTCTGGTCAGTAGCAATGTGGTGATATTGCCGAAAGATACGGTGGAAAACCTTGATTGCTGGATGCCCGAATCTGTCGATATCTTTGAAGATCATTTGGATATTCCCGAACTGGAATCGGGATTTATCAATCAATATAATATAGAAGGTAATATCTCCATGATTC
>DXOJ01000030.1 GCA_019412865.1 Bacteroides sp.
TTTCTATTCTCGTTCCGATTTCTATAATAATGAGGATCATAATAAAGAGCCTTATTGTCTCTTCCTATAAGACCTAATTTTTCTTCCAGTTCATGAATTTTTAGATCTCGTTTTTTCTTTTCTTTAACTTTTTGAGGATTATGATTATAAATCCATTTGGCACCATAATAAACACCCAAAAATGGACTGCATATTATCAAACCACTTATCAAACCATATATATAAAGATCATCCTTGTCTATTTTCATAATTGTTTATTATTAAATTTCCGGTTATAATAATCCAATTTAATATTTTACCAATCATGTTTCCAGTACATTTTTAACGATATTCTTCAATTCACACTTCTTCAGATAGAGTAATTGTATTCTCGCTCCTCCATAGTTCATGAGAGTATCTATGATTCTGGATTATGTCTGAAAATAAAAATGAAAAATGCACGGAACCATTTCCATAAAAGCCATCCAATACCCCAAATGAGAGTTATACCTAAAATAATAGAGAGTATCATTTTAAAAAGACCGGTATACGTGTCTATCCACCACTTGCTGAAAGCATTCCAGGATATAAGATATTCCGGTTTAAAATCATGAAATATTGTTTTAAACGCAATAATGTATGCAATAATAATCATGCCATATTTAATTACCTTATAAATCGTTTTTTTTCTGACCATTGTTTCTTTTTTGTTTACGGCTTATGAATATCTCAACAATGCGTATCTAATTCTTTTTTTTCATGTTTTCCCAGAACTTTTCATAAACAGAAATGAATATGGTATGCAAAGACGGCAAAGTTCTTATTCCACCACAACGTTTACAAGGCTGCGGACAAGAATAGATGGTAGCATGATACTCAATGTTCTTTCCAATGAAAATTTTGCCACATTCGGTACATCTGAAAATACTTTTTCCTTTAAGCATGATTGATATAGATTGTAATTTGTCTTTTCATAACAATACTCTGTAATTATCGTATTATTTCTCTCCTTTTTCATGGGGTGAGAACTTTTCCGGTCTATATATTTTGTTTTTCAGTCTGCATCTTGCGTCGCATATAGATTATTAGTACTACTCCCGGAATTGTTACCCTATATGCTGCTCCCGTCAGGTCTTTTAATAACCATGCTCCCATAATGATATTTATGGCAGGAACAAGTATCCCTCCGACTCTACTTACCAGTCCCAATCCCACCGCTATATCTAGTGCCACTCTGGGCACCAGCACGCTTGTTAACAATGTCAGAATCTGTGAAACGAATGCCGGGGACATGCAAGCCATCAGGACTGCGTTTTTCATAGCATCCTTGCTTTGATATGTATTGGCATCCAATTGCAAATCCTTAACTAATTCCTGCAATTGTTCATCGTTCATTTCTTCTAGTACATCATCCATTAACTTCTGAATCAGATACATCTCAATTCGTTCCGTAGATGAGTTTTTGTTATAATTGACTTTCTTCTTATCGCAAACATCCATCAGGATTTCACGATATGGCACTCCATATCCCCGAAAGAAGTTAGCAAAACTATCCCCGCCATAGAGTTGAAATTCATGTGCAATCTCTGTCCATGCTTTCTGTAATTGGTTAGGGTATGACTCTTTATACAGGCGTGTTCTGGATAATGTTTCCGAATATCTCGGATTATTGTCCTTGTCATATACCAGTAAATCAGCCAGTACTTTTAAATCTTCATTGGAACATTCTTCTAAGAATTCCAAATCTTTGTCCTTCAAAAATTTCTTTCCAAACATAATTGAATTATTTTATGGTGTTAATAAATATTTGATTCATATCCTCTTCTGACATATCTATCCGATCAAGTTCATGCATAAGTTGCTTTTCGGTTGCAACAACAATCTGTTCTCTTTTATTGATGACATAGAGGAAGCAACCTTTTAATCGTGTATATACATAGGCTTTTTGTATTTTATCTGTTTCCCTGACCTTGATATGTGTGATAAAGTCCTCGTTAATAATATCCCGCTTTTGAATCTCTTCCATACAGGCGTCAAATTCATCTTCGTTAATTATCATGTAGTCATTACATAAGTCCTGTATGGCTTCTTGTATGATATTGTATTCTTTCCTTTCCTTATTGGTTTTAAGTAATCGGAAAACAACATCACTGGCTGCAAGGGAGGACAAAATTCCAGTGAGAGCAGGGATAATCATCTTCATGGGTACAGGCAGCGGAAATCTGGATGCCACGCTGAATCCTGCTGTAAATGCGGCAAATCCGACCATCGATCTGGTGATGGAGGCTGTTAACTCTTTCCATGACATTCTGTTATCCATGAATTTAATGAAATCAGGCACAGTATTGATCAATATAAATGTGGTATTCACTATGATATTTGTTCTGAAAAATTTTATTACTACATTCTTGGCGGCAGCTCCTGTTACATGTTTCTCACAAATTACCGCTGCAAACTTATGGATCGTGTCCTTCCCTAAAGCATAGTTGTATACCGAATTAACAGCTGATTTTGACGCTTGGGTGGATGTGGTTAATAATCCTCGTCCCATAGCTGTTTTAAAAAACTGACGTACTAACACGCTACTAATAAAAACAGAACCTCCGGTTTTAATGCTTTCTACAAAAGAAATCTTTAAAGCGTCCCCTGTATCTATCTCCTTGTATTTAAGTATTGCAAAGTTGATAATGAAAGAAATGCCTAATGATGATGCGGTAGATACCACTGATTGTTTGGCATCAAACAGCAATGAATCTATATTGCCTGCTTTGGCTATATTTCTTGCCTGTTTAAATGTTACACATCCTGCTTTTACTAATGTTTGGGCTTCCTCCGGATCGGTGACCCCGGCAACTTTCCCTTCTTTAATTTTTTCTCTCATTAGGTTTACCGCTTGCTCATACTGATCTTTGGGAACTTCTAAGAGCATCGGTTTACCGTCTGTCTTTTGATAATAGCGGTACATTCCGGTCTCCACATCAAATGCCGAATTTATGGTTTTAGCTGCCGTATCATAATATTTAGTTTGGATATATACTCCATCCACGATTCGGTCCGCACCATTCTTTTCGTTGTTCCGTCCTATGTCTTCTACCTTTTTATGCTGCCAACGATCGTGAAGTGAATTGGCATCTTCAGCCATGAATCCCAATCCTCCTTTTGTATGTGCCTTCATTAGCTGGGTCTCAAATTCTATATTCTGCGTGATTTTAATAGCTCCGACAGGATCTATAATATGACTATCGATAGGGGTAGTTGATTCTTTGGGGTCTTTCATGGGGCCTTTCCTCCTATACACCTATAAGTCCCCTAATTCAGCTGTTAGTTTGATTAAACATTGGTATACAAGAAAAGCGTGAGGACTTTATTTACCTACTCATCAAGGAAACAGGCATCGCCAAACGCCACACTCAAAAAATGAATAGAAGAAATAATACTCTCACGCTATAATGCTATGTCAAGATACAACATAAGCTGTATCAGATACATATACAAAACAGTTAGAGCGTCATATCCCTCATCATTCTTCGAGTGGTACTATATGAAATTTGGCGATTTCGTTTCCCTCAATGACAAAGCAAAAAACGCTTTCTGCATATTCGGCCATTTCTCTAGTCGAACACTGCAAATATACATTTTTTGTTCAATATGACGCTCTTGTTATGAGTATTATTTCTTCATAATATAAGAGAATAAGGTCTTTCGAGGCGTAAAGATACAGGTAAAATGGCATTAAAACAGAGAAAACGATTTCTTATTTTTCATACATTCTCTTCTGTCTGATATTGGGTACGACTATAATTGAGAAGAAAAAAATAGAGAGTACCTTCCGCCGCTGTATTTTCTTTGCTTCTTAATCTGTGTTAGTTCAAGTAGTAGGATACTTTTGGTTTCAGGTACTCTTCATATGTGAGTATTATTTCTTCTCTGATAAGGTTTTGGGGTGATTGGGGAGGGAAAGAATAGTTTCCAGTATACTCGATCGAATACTTTATTCCCCTTTCAACTTTTGAATCCTATAGTTTCTGCCCTCTTCTTTTTTTTCAGGTACAACCTCATTCTGTCCTTTCCGAAGTCTCCTCTGTTGGCATTATAATTATTGATAACCATTCCTTTTATTATTCCATGTAACCCAAATGTACCGGTGAGATAGAAAAGTGCATTTTCATAGAGCACACCATACCTGCCTAACCATTCGGCTTTACCCAGGAAAATAAAATCTTAGTATTCATCCGGTAACGTGTAATCATTTATGTAGGGTATCTTTTATTTAGAAAACACCCATTAAGATTTCACTTCGGATAGGAAAAGACCTTCATACTATATGTTTGAATGAGATAGTAACAGTGAGCAACAAATGTGTTTAATATTCTGTTGCTTTCACCACATGTCACAATTGGCTGGGATAAATAGCTAAAAAGAAAATTTGCGAATCAAATATCATTTTATATTTTTGTTTCTCAAAATTTTTAATGAACTAAAAAGAATTAAAATGCCTGCAAAACTCACTCGTCCAGAGAATTCTTTTAATAATATTTATATG
>DXOJ01000300.1 GCA_019412865.1 Bacteroides sp.
ATATTCTTTCTGATGAACAAACCTCTCTTTTCATCTGTTAGAATATCTCAAATTCAGATATAACCTAACCAGTATGAAAAAAAATAAGCGACTTTTTATACTATTGACTTTGTCTTTTTCCATCGGTCAGATAGATGCACAGACACCATTAAGTTTCGAAGAATCACTGCATCTGTTGAATCAAGGAAATCAGAGTCTGAAAATAGCAGATAAGAGTATTGAGATTGCGAAGGCTGAACGTGATAAGTTGAATGCTTTTTGGTATCCCAGTCTTCAGTCTACAGGTGCGTTTGTACACATGTCGGAGAAGATCGAAGTCAAACAGCCTTTATCGCAGTTTACCGATCCGGCTAAAGACTTTGTACATTCCATTATTCCGGATGACCAAATCATTTCGTCTATACTGGATCAAATTGGGGCAAATACCCTTATATTTCCTTTGACTCCAAGAAATCTGACAACTGTTGATTTATCAGCCGAGTGGGTACTCTTTTCCGGTGGTAAACGCTTCCGTGCCACCAACATCGGAAGAACGATGGTCGACTTGGCACGGGAAAGTCGGGCACAGGTATCGGGCAATCAGCAAAATCTATTAGTTGAAAGTTATTATGGGCTTCGACTGGCACAACAAATTGTGACGGTTCGTGAAGAAACCTACAACGGATTAAAGAAACATTATGAAAATGCCTTGAAGTTAGAGGCAGCAGGAATGATTGACAAAGCAGGCAGGCTTTTTGCCCAAGTAAATATGGATGAAGCCAAACGTGCACTGGAGGCTGCGCGAAAAGAAGAAACAGTAGTGCAAAGTGCCTTAAAAGTTTTGCTGAATAAAAAGGATGCAGATGCCAATATCATTCCTACCTCTCCCCTTTTTATGAATGATTCATTACCACCTAAAATGCTATTTGATCTTTCTGTAAACAGTGGGAACTATACACTCAACCAATTACAGCTGCAGCAGCATATTGCCAAACAAGAAGTGCGGATTGCCCAAAGCGGCTATTTGCCGAATATAGCCCTTTTCGGAAAACAGACCTTGTATTCGCATGGCATTCAGAGTAATTTATTACCGCGAACCATGGTAGGCATTGGTTTTACATGGAACCTCTTTGACGGACTGGATCGTGAAAAAAGAGTGCGGCAATCGAAATTAACGGAACAAACTCTGGCTTTAGGGCAGATGAAAGCCCGTGATGATCTGGCTGTTGGGGTAGATAAGCTTTACACGCAGCTGGAAAAGGCACAGGATAATGTAAAAGCTTTAAATGCAACGATTGCCTTAAGTGAAGAATTGGTACGCATCCGAAAGAAATCATTTACAGAAGGGATGGCAACTTCTACCGAAGTTATTGATGCTGAAACCATGCTTGCCAGTGTAAAAGTGGCTCGCCTGGCAGCATATTATGAATATGATGTGGCACTAATGAATCTACTCTCGCTTTGTGGCACACCGGAACAATTTGCAAACTATCAACCTAAACCGTAACAAACAATGAAACCAACTAGTAAAACCCTATCATGGGCTTTTGTCATCATTCTTCTGGCTGTCGGTATTTTCACCGGCCTGGGAGTTATATTATAATGCATAAACAGCCGTTGGTCTTGCAGGGACAAGCTGAAGCAACAGAAATCCGTATCAGTGGGAAACTTCCCGGCCGTATCGACACTTTCTTCGTTCAGGAGGGAGACTGGGTACACCAGGGAGATACCCTTGTCGTCATTAATAGCCCTGAAGTACATGCCAAGTATCAACAAGTGAATGCCTTGGAACAGGTGGCAGTGCAACAGAACAAGAAAATAGATGCCGGAACCCGTCGTCAGATTGTAGCTACTGCACTGCAATTATGGAATAAAACGAAGAGTGACCTTACTCTCGCCCAGACAACTTACAACCGTATTCTTACTTTATATAAGGACAGTGTCGTCACTTCTCAAAGAAAGGATGAAGTAGAAGCTATGTATAAAGCGGCTGTAGCAGCCGAACGCGCTGCCTATGAACAGTATCAGATGGCTGTAGATGGTGCACAAAAAGAAGATAAAGCGTCTGCTGCCAGTATGGTGGATGCTGCCCGAAGCACAGTGGATGAAGTTTCGGCTTTGTTAGTCGACGCCCGGTTGACCGCTCCGGAAAACGGTCAGATAGCAACAATCTTCCCTAAACGTGGAGAGTTGGTTGCACCGGGAACTCCCATTATGAATTTGGTAGTGATGGATGATATACATGTTGTTCTTAACGTGCGGGAAGATCTGATGCCGCAATTTAAAATGGACGGAACATTTGTTGCGGACGTGCCTGCTATCGGTAAAAAAAATATTGAATTTAAAATCTATTATATTAGTCCGTTAGGCAGTTTTGCTACCTGGAAATCAACCAAGCAAACCGGAAGTTATGACTTACGTACCTTTGAGATTCATGCCCGTCCAACCCAAAAGGTGGATGACTTGCGTCCCGGTATGTCCGTGTTATTAACTTTAGATTAATCGACATCAAATAAACCAGAGAATGGATGAATCACAAACATATTCCCCTTTTCGTTCCGTACTGCTCAGAGAGTGGCGACGAATGACTTCACGGCGCCTTTATTTTGGTGTCTGCATTGTCTTGCCATTGTTCACCCTTTTTTTTATGGCTACAATCTTTGGTAACGGACAGATGGAAAACATTCCTATCGGTATTGTCGATCAGGATCATACTGCTACTTCCCGGACGATAGTCAGGAACATTTCCGCCGTACCGACTTTTAAAGTGACAAAGCATTTTGTAAATGAAGCAGCTGCCCGCGAGTCTGTGCAAAAGAAAGAGATTTATGGATATCTTTCCATACCTCCCCAATTTGAACAAAATGCGATTACCGGAAAGAATGCAACACTCTCCTACTATTATCATTATGCATTAATGTCGGTAGGTGGTGAGTTGATGGCGGCATTCGAAACTTCCTTAGCTCCGGTGGCTCTTTCTCCTGTGGTGATGCAAGCGGTGGCACTCGGAGTAGAACAGGATCAGATTACCACCTTTTTATTACCCGTACAGGCTAATAACCATCCGATATATAACCCTAGTCTGGATTATTCGGTATATTTAAGTCAGCCCTTTTTCTTTGTTCTGTTTCAGGTTTTGATTCTGTTGATTACCGTGTATGCGGTTGGCATTGAAATCAAGTTCCGCACAGCAGATAATTGGCTGACAACTGCAAAAGGCAATATAGTGACAGCTGTTTTAGGTAAATTATTACCTTATACCATTATATATATACTGATAGGATGGTTGGCTAATTACGTCATGTTTGGTATTTTGCATATTCCTTTTCAGGGGAGTTGGTGGTTAATGAATATCATGACTGTGCTTTTCATCATTGCAACACAGGCTTTAGGGCTGTTTTTATTCTCGCTGTTTCCGGCAATATCGTTGGTTATAAGCGTAGTTTCTATGGTAGGTTCTCTGGGGGCTACTTTGTCCGGAGTAACCTTTCCGGTTCCCAATATGTATCCGTTGGTGAGGGATGCTTCCAATTTGTTCCCTGTCCGTCATTTTACGGAAATGATGCAAACCATGCTCTATGGAGGCGGTGGGTTTATCCATCTTTGGCCATCGGCTGTGATACTCTGTATCTTCCCGTTGCTGGCCCTGTCGCTGCTTCCTCATTTAAAACGAGCTATAGAAAGTCATAAGTATGAAAACATTAAGTAAGTTACAACAGTTATCATTCATCATTCGTCGTGAATTTCTAGCTATCAGTACCAGTTATGCGGTTTTACTGGTGTTGATGGGAGGAATCTTCGTTTACGGGTTGCTCTACAATTATATGTATGCACCGAATATTGTAACCGATGTACCTGTTGCCGTAGTCGACAATTCGCACAGTGAATTGAGCCGTGATTTTATCCGTTGGCTGGATGCTACTCCCCAGGCAGAGATTTCCAGTCAGGCTATGGACTATCATGAAGCAAAAGAATGGATGAAAGAAGGCAAAGTACAGGGAATACTCTATCTGCCTCATGACTTTGAGGAACGGGTGTTCCGGGGAGATGAAGCCGTATTTTCCCTTTATGCAACTACTGATGCCTTCTTGTATTTCGAAGCTTTGCAAGGTGCTTCTTCACGTGTCATGCTGGCTATTAATGATAAATACCGACCAGATGAAGCGGTGTTTCTTCCACCACAAGGATTGCTCGCCGTAGCTATGGCGAAACCGATCAATGTGGAAGGCACTGCACTCTACAATTATACCGAAGGATATGGTTCCTATCTTATTCCGGCAGTCATGATGATTATAATTTTCCAGACCTTGCTGATGGTTATTGGTATGGTGACCGGAGAAGAATACAGTAGTAAAGGAATCCGTGCATATACTCCTTTGGGGTATGGCTGGGGAGTTGCTATTCGTATAGTGGCAGGAAAAACGTCCGTGTACTGTACTCTTTATGCCATCTTTGCCTTTTTTCTATTAGGCTTGCTCCCTCACTTTTTCAGCATCCCCAATATTGGAAACGGATTGTACATCGTACTATTATTGATTCCATATTTGATGGCAACTTCTTTCTTGGGATTGGCTGCATCCAGGTATTTTACGGATTCAGAAGCTCCCCTACTCATGATTGCCTTCTTCTCTGTAGGATTAATCTTTCTTTCCGGCGTTTCTTATCCAATGGAACTAATGCCCTGGTATTGGAAAGTAGTCCATTACATTTTCCCAGCTGCACCAGGCACACTCGCTTTTGTGAAACTGAATTCTATGGGAGCCAGTATGGCTGATATCAGACCAGAATATATAACTCTCTGGATACAAGCACTTATTTATTTTACAATAAGTATATGGG
>DXOJ01000301.1 GCA_019412865.1 Bacteroides sp.
GTGGGCTCGGAGATGTGTACAAGAGACAGTACCGGTACGTCCTGTTTTCAAGGAAGCCTTTTTCTCGAAGTTCTGTGTTACAGCTACATTCTGCAGGTCATTATTCATATCGAATGGACCGAAAATCGCCCAATCATGCGGAATAACAACCGACTCCCATTTAGTGTCATTAAACTCCGGCTGGCTAGCCTCTTTAAAATCTCCTTTACTGAATTTCCAGTTTTTCTCGAGCAGCGTCTCACTGCGTTGCGCTTGCAATGTGCAAGCGACGCCCATCAAAAGTACAGCTAATAACTGTTTTTGGTGTTTCATGTTCATTTTTGCTTTTCAGGTATAAAATATTTTGGATTCGGGGTAAAGTTATAAAAAATGATTCAATAATCTTATCTCTTGAAAGCATTAAATGCGCTGGTGGGTTTACCGGTATCGTCAAACAAGCCTTTGTGATAGCCTTTCCAACCACCGTAACTTTGAGGTTCCCAAGTGAAAACACCGAGGCATTGATCTATTTCTTTAGCTTTAGTCATGAAATCGGTAAAAAACTCTTCTGCTTCTTCATAATTCCAGTAAATACCAAGCTCACACATCATGACAGGTGTATTATATCGTTCAATCAGACTTTTCATATTAGCAATACAATCATTGTTTAATTGTCGCCAGTCTTGGGTATCCGGTTCCGGATAAAGAGACATGCCGATTATATCCCATTTTCCCCCATCAGCTTTCAGACCGTCAAACAGCCAGATATATCGATTGGGATTATTGCCCTGATCGATATGTACGATAACTTTAGCTTCCGGGTAGATTGTTTTAACGGCATCGTATCCCGCTGTTACCAGTTGAGCGAAGTTGGCGGTTTTTCCGCTGCTAGCAGCTCCGTCAGGTTTTAACATGCCTGTACGTGTCTCATTACCCACCTGCACCCATTCTACATCGATACCTCTTGCTTTGATTGCACTTAATACTTCAGTGGTATGGTCGGCTACTGCTTGTTTTAATTCATCAAAGGATAGGTCGGCCCAAGCCGCCGGTTTCTCTTGCCGTCCCGGATCCGCCCAAATATCACTATAATGGAAATCAATCATAATACGGTAGCCTAAGTTGTGAGCGCGCCACGCCTTGGTCACTACATCGTCTTTATCACACCATCCTTCCGGATTAAAGAAACCTTCCTCTTCCGACCATCCCTGATCGGGATTTACCCATACACGTAGACGGATGGCATTCATGCCCAAATCCCGGAGTAGTGACATACATTCATGTCCGTTTCCTTCAGCATCATAGAATTTGTAACCTTCCTTTTCCATTTCTGTCAACCAACTGACATCGGCTCCTTTGGCAAAACCAGACATGTCATAGGCTTGATCTTGATTTTCCGGAAATACCGGTTTATCATCATTGTTGTCACAGGCTGTGAAGAAGGCTCCGCACAGTAGTGCGGAAGCCATCAATATATTTTTGAATCGTTTCATAATTATATACTGTTATCTAAAGGTTATTTATTAGAAGCGGAATAAGTACCGTCTATCAGATTGACTGTGATAGTATAAGTTCCGGCAGTCAATGGAATACCGTCGTTGCTGTTATAATATAGTTTTCCATTGCTTCCTCCATACGCTCCGGTCCAGTCATCTTTTATATAAAATTTGATACCCCAGTTAGAATCTTGTGATAACGTAATCGTTCCCGAATATTCTCCGGTAGTTCCTGTTGTGGCGATAGGATATAAATTGTTATCCCCCTCTATTCCATAATAACAATAGATGTTATTTCCAACTGCATAAGTTTTATAGGTCAACTCTTTTAATGAAACGTCAAACAGATAAAGATCGGCAGCAGGTGCAGGAATATTCTTTGCTTGTCCATTTACAAGAGTTCCAGCTTCTGCCGTACTTTCCGAGTCATCATTGGCAATGGTGTACATTTTGTCGGTGTCCCATGCATCTCCTGATGAGAACAGGGTCATCGCATAATTTCCGTATTGTGAGTTGACATCCACTATACCTGCATATTTTTGTTCTTCCTTATAGTACACTTCAATTTTATGATCGTATGTCCAGTCGCTACCTTGGCCGATTCCCGGCAAATACAAATATTGTCCCTCTTCCGGTTCCGGCTCCGGTTCTATAGAACCTTCTTCTACTGATACAGTCCATTGTTGAGGGTTGCTTAGATCGATAGAAAGCGTACACTCTCCTGCCTGTGGCACATTAACTGTTATGTCTCCAGCTGTTTCTCCGAGATTTAACGCTGTGCTGCTGCCGCTGAATGCCATAGGAGTATCTTTAGCTTTCGTGTCATCAATGTCGTATCCACCATTATCATTCGGATTGGCACATGTATGGTCATATAATTTACCCGTTCCACTGATTTGGATAGTCATACTTCCGGCTGCATTAGCATTGAATGTAGCTGTCCATTTTCTGCTTGTTTGGTTAAATTCCATTGTTGCATCGATATCTCCACTGACGTTCAATGTTGGTATTTGTATTCCGTTCCATTGCTTATTATTCGTGTCAAATGTGATATAATAACAACCTCCAACTCCTGGGAACCAGCATTTCCAATCCCCTGCTGTAGTTAGTAAGAACGGCATTCCGGTTTCGTTGTCATTTCTCCAGATCGTTCCGTTGGCTTCTTTAATCAGGAAGTTGTACCAGGCATTTACTCCTACAAATCCTTTGTATACACCATCTGTATTTACTGAAAATAAACTCATACCGGTGTCTGTGCCGTTTTGATCCAGCATGCTGGCGAAACGCATATCCAGTTCATAAGGAGTGATGTTGATTACTTCCACATTGCTATATGCCGGTTCGATGTTGTTCCCCGTTGTTCCTTTCAGTCTGAAATAGAATTTAGTGGCTACATTGGCTTCAACCCCCAGATTATTGGTGACAATATTTAATTCGGCTCCATTGTAAGTCTTGGAAAGAGAGGTTTCGGTAGACTCAACGATCGTTCCGGAGAAATCTTCGTTTAATGCAACCTGTATACTTGTTTTCAATAAGTTGGTTGGTTTGAAATCCGGATTGTTGATAGCCAATGTCCGGTCGGTCCATGCCAGTGACAGAACATTCTTTTGTGCGATATCTTCCGTCAATACAATGTTGTTTGTAGAAGCTATCAATTCATTTTCTGTCAGGCTCGATAAATAATATTTATCTGCGTCATCTTCACAGGCACTCCATATAAAGAGAGCCGCCAATGCAAGGAACAGACTATTTATAGTTTTCATATATCGTTTGTATTAGAGGATGATTAATAATTTTCATTATATAAATTGGGATTAGCCGTCAGTTCGGTAGCCGGTATCGGATAGATATTATACTTGCTATTTACAGCTACGCCACCTTTTTCACCACCTTTCCATTGCCACAGATATTTGTCGGTAGTGAACATTCCGAAACGGATTAAGTCGGTGCGACGGTATCCTTCCCAATAAAGTTCACGGGCACGTTCTTTCAGGATAAAGTCCAGTGTCAGGTCGGCTTCCGTTTTATTATGAGAGTCGTCGCCATAAGCACGTTCTTGCAGTTTATTGATATATCCCAATACAGTTCCTTTATCACTACCCGTTCCGCCACGTACCACAGCTTCCGCCATCATCAGATATACGTCTGCCAAACGGAATAAAGGATAATCTGTATTTACACCACCATCTGCAGTGTTGGAAGCAGTTGCTCCGGCATCTGTCAGGTTAGTCCATTTTTCTACAAAATATCCGTTTGACTGGTTATCTATCACATCCAGATATTGTGTTTGTCCGTCAGTGAAGAACATATAGCGCTTATCATCAGTTCCGCTAAATAAGACCGGAATTTCTCCGCGTACACGGAACATTCCCCAACCGCTTTTCACACCATAATTTTCAGGAATCTGTTTGTCGGAAGTATTACTTACGGCACCACAGACGATGTAGGTGGAAGAACCCCAAGATACGGTATGTGTAGCGTCCACAGGTAAGGTGAATATAATTTCGTTGGCAGTACGCTTATCATTATCCGCATTGAATAGTTTGCTGTAGTCATCTTCCAATGAATATCCCTGTGCGATAGCCTGTTGACAGGCAGCGATACATTCTGTATACTTCGACGTTTCAATATACACCTCTGCGTTCAGATAAAGTTTGGCAAGCAATGTATAGGCGGCTCCTTGTGAAGCACGTCCATAAGGACAATCCCCTTTGCTAAGCATATCATTTGTAATGGCATTTAATTCAGATTCTATATAACTGAAAATTTGTGCAGACGTATAACGTGGAGGCAGATAGCCGACAGTCGGGTCATTCTCTGTTATGAACGGGATGTTGCGGAATAAGTCCATTGCATGGTAGTAGAATAAAGCACGCATGAAACGAGCTTCAGCCCGGTAATGGCGGATTTCAGCTTGATCCTGTTCGCTAAATTCTGCCAGCTTTTCATCGGTTGCGTTACGGAGAAATTCATTGCACAATGCTATGTTATAATAAATCCGATAGTACATGTCCGATACCCAAGGATCATTAGCATCCCAACTTAAATAAGTCAATCCACTCACATTATCACCTGACAACCAGGTAGAGGCCACCTCGTCTGTTCCACATTCCTGCAGGTTGAAGAAGCAACGCATATAATCCTGTCCACTATTACTGCTCAAGTCTGGATCACCCCCTTTTTCCTGTCCGGTGGTCACCATGGCAGCATATATCTTACCTAAAACGGCTTTATAGTTTTCAGCATTGGTATATATCGTAGAAGATGTTTCGTCTTCATGCGGATATTGGTCTAAGTCGCCTATGCAGGAGTTCAGCAATAATGCACTGCAAAAATAGAAGGCTGTATATAATATCTTTTTCATGATTCGCTTGTTTTTAAATAGTTAGAAGTTGAAACCTACATTCAGTGAGAAGGTGCGCGGACGTGGATAGAAGGAATTATCCACACCATTAGGAACCTCCGGGTCGACACCGCTGTACTTGGTGATACAGAATACGTTCTGAACCATAGCACTCACATTCAGGCTACATCCTTTGCAGATTTGACCGAAATTATAGTTCAACGATAGATTATCCATTTTCAGGAAAGAAGCATTTTCTACATAATAGTCGGACAAGTACTGACGGGTCTGGAATCCGGTTTTCAGATAACTTGTAGACAGGTTATTCAATTGATAGGAGTTGTAGCTTACTGTTTCCCAGGCTCCAGCGTTCATAGCCATGGCATTATAGACATAGTTGCCGATGTTTGCACGCAAGCTTGTACTCAAGGTCCATTTTTTCCAGCGCAGTGAAGTACTGAAACCGAGAATGTAATCCGGAGCGGGAGAGTGGTAACGATATAAATCGGAAGAGTTGATTTGTCCGTCTCCATTCACATCAAGATAGGCACCTTCTACCGGTTTTCCTGTTTTTTCATCATAGAGTTGATGATAAACGTAGAACATATAAGGGGCGTATCCCTCACTTAATGTTTGTACTTGGTAACTGTCGATATATGGACCTACTGAAGTATTTGTAGCGACAGTTCCGGCAGATAAAGACAGATTTTTTACCTTCATCTTTTGCCAAGTCATGTTGAAGCTGACATCCCAGTTCCAGTCTTCTGTCTGGATAGGAGTTGCATTCACGCTGAATTCAATACCCTGACTGTCCACATTTCCCACATTGGTGGTGATGTTACGGTCGAAGGTGGTACCTGCTGCGGCGGGAACTGTTGCAATCAAATCTTTAGTTTGGCGAGTGTAGTAGTCAAAGCTACCGGTAATACGGTCTTCCAGAAAGCCGAAGTCGAATCCTATATTCCATGAAGTAGTGGTTTCCCATTTCAAGTCAGGGACGTAAGAGCTGGGACGGTAGGTATGAATATATTCATTTCCCATGATACCTTCCGCACCATTTTGGCTTTGAGTATAGATAGGTAGATAATTGTAGTTACCAATACCGTCCTGTTGTCCGGTCACACCGTAACTGGCACGAATTTTCAGATTGCTCAATACTTTATTATCTTTCAGGAAAGATTCTTCTGTCACTCTCCATCCCAAGGCTACAGAGGGGAAAGTACCCCAACGTACATTCTTGGCAAAGCGTGAAGTAGCGTCCCGGCGGATGGTGGTAGTTAGCATATAACGTGAATCGAACGAATAATTCAGACGACCGTAGTATGAAAGTAGTACATGGCGTTCGTCTTTAGCCTTTGAAGTCTTTTGTATTTCTCCCAGCGTGTTCATTTCGTAGTAAAGCGGAGTTGTAACTTTCCAGTACTGATAATCGTAACCGGCTGTTACGTCAAAACTACTTTTAATCGATTCTACCAATTTGTTGTAGTTGGCATACAAAGTCAGCAGGCGATTTTCTTTCTTCTGTGGACCGTAGCTGTAATCCAGACCGGAAGTGGTGTAATTCTGTGCAGCTTCCGCCGGAACATATACACTTCCCTTACCTTGTGCATAGTCGTAACCTAATGTAGCGTGTAGCTTTAAATCGGGGAAGAAATGAACACGATAGTCCGCATCGATATTTCCGATGAAACGTCTTACGTTACTTTGGGAATCATTCATTTTGATAAGTCCCACCGGGTTCATTACAGCACCGTTGGCTGGTGCACCTGTATTGTCTATTGCTTCCGTGTATCCTCCAAAAGTATCCAGTCCTGAATAAACAGGGATGGTTGGATTCATTGTAGAAGCTGCCCAGATAGCATTCGTGTTACCAAATGTGTTGTTGTTAATAGACCCTTTCGCATTAATATTCAGTTTCAAGTGGTCTTTGAAGAAAGAGGGGGTTACCATGATGCTTCCCGTGTAGCGTTCTGCGTTGTCTGTGCGTAACAAACCGCTTTGATTGTAATAACCTACTGATATACGAAATGGCCAGTTTTTAGCAATTTTTCCGGAGATACTAAGATTATTATCCGTACCGAAAGCATTCTGGTAAATCTCATCATTCCAGTCCGTATGGGCTGTGCCGAGTAGAGATTGTTGGGCAGTCGTTCCTTGCGTACGGATGGTGTTGACAAATTGGTCATAACTTAGCATATCAGCCAGCTTGGTACGTGTCTGGATGGAATTTGTCGTACTGAATGTAATCTTCAGTTTATCCGAACTTCCTTTCTTGGTAGTAATCAGAATAACCCCGTTGGATGCACGCGAACCGTAAATGGCAGTCGAAGAAGCATCTTTCAGAATGGTCATACTTTCAATATCGTTCGGGTTGATGAGGCTAAGGAAGTTCCCGTCATTACCGCTGATGCCTCCCTGTTCCAAAGGAACGCCGTCCAGTACGATCAAAGGGTCATTACTAGCGTTCAGTGAAGCACCACCACGCACACGGATCGTACTTCCCGCAGTGGGAGAACCACTGTTGGACATGATTTGCACACCGGAAATCTTACCATTAATCAGTTGCTCGGGAGAGCTGACCAACCCCATGTTGAAGTCCTTGCTGCTGACGTTAGTTACCAAACCTGTCAGGTCACTTTTACGCTGCGTACCATAGCCGATTACTACAACGTCGCTCAATACCTGTGAATCACTTTTCAACTGGACATTCAAAGTAGTACTGTTGGCAGGAACTGGTACTACCTTTGTTTCATATCCTACATAAGAGAATTGCAACTCTTTGCTGCCCTGTGGCACATTGAGTGTATAATTACCGTCGAAATCGGTCACTGTTCCGGTAGAAGTACCGACAATGAGGATACTTACTCCGATCATCGGTTCCTTGTTCTCGTCAATCACTTGTCCGGTGATTTTCTTGCCTCCTTGTTGGGCGAAGGCAGGAATGGTGCCTCCTAAAAAGGCTGTACACAACATAAGTAGTACAGTCAGATGGCGTAGATTTATTGATAATATATTTATTTTTACTTTTTATTTAAAAATCAGCGGCTTTTCCCTTTCTGTCTCTTCCGTTTGCTACCCCCTTTCAGAAGGCTTCAGACGTGGTTCAGACGAAAGATTTGTTCCTCACCGAGGAAGACCTTGTTCCTCACCGATGAACGACCCTTTCCTCACCGAGGAACGAAGGCTTCGACAACGGGGAACTTTAAGAACGATTATTCCAGCCAGATATTTCCTAGTTCAATCTCAACTAACTCTTTCTTGTTTCCTGACATTGACAACTCCAGCTTTTCAATCCTTTCCGGTAAAAATGCAATTTCCGTTTCCGGATGGAAATACTGTTTCAAAAATGTCGGATAAGCTATCGGCAGCAGTGCCGTGTCTGTCTGGCGTAAATCTTTCAACGGTATTCGTATGATTCCCTCCGATGATGGAGCAGGACAAGGGCTTTTATAAGTATATCCGTCTGACGTTACGAAACCGGCACTGAATCCTTCCGGAAGTGTTTTCGTTCGATTTACCCGGATACAGAGAACGCTACAATCCTTTACTCTTTCTTTTCTTTCTTCAATCAGGTTCTTTACGAACGTGCGGAGGAAATAGTGCGGATTTTCTCCTTTAGGAGTAAACCGGAACCGGAGCAAAGGTTTTTCCACCGGAGAAGAATCAACCAAAGTACGTTGGAGATCATTCCATTCGGGAAGCGTGTATGCTTCTATCCGGCTATCTGCATCCGTAATAGCCAATAGTGGTATCGCACTATCTGGGGCAACAACACGAGTAGTCCAATAGGCTCCGGAAGTATAATTCCAGTCCAGTGGATTTCCCTTTATTCCTGATGATGAATTCCTGTAACCGGAATTTCCTGTGGGATAAGTGCGAGTGCTGTTGCCCCGGCATACGATGATGTTATACCTGAAACAATCATCCTTTATTTCTCTAGCGGGTATCGTTGCCTGATAGGTATATCCGCTTGTACGTTTCATCTTGATATATGAATTATGCTCATTCCAAAAAGATATCTTATCGGTGTAGATAATCACTGAATCCGGGAGTTCGGTTCCTACTACCTGTGCATTAATCGTCAAATCCTTATTTGCTTCAGTGGTTGCCGATGGAATATGAACGACTTTATAATCTGTCACACGTGGAGCAGGAGCCACATATTCTCCGATGCGGATGGAATTCCATTGAGAGTCTGCCTGCCAGTTCTGTTTGGGCGTACAGTTTTTACGTTTCAGCAGATAGGTACCCGGACGAAGTCCGCGGATAATCCCGTCTGTCACATTTCCTTTCTGCTGATTTCCTTGATTGAGGGCCGTAAAGGTAAATTCCATCCCTAAATCAGGTATTTGCAAAGCCATGTCCCAAGCACCATAAGCGATGGTAACCACTTCTTTGTTGAGTGACGGTTTGGCAAACGGATCGTTCACTACTACTGCGTCCGGCATCACTTCCAGTCTCCAGACTCCCGGTTCGAGGCAATCCATGAAATAAGCACCTGTTCCCTCATAATGAATAACCGGGGAACTGCCACAACCGGCAATGGAAACAAGTTGTGACGCATCTTTGGGCCGGGTGTTGGTATGATTGGAATAATAGAATTTCTTTCCATTATTTAATTCGCTCAAGTCCTCCGTATAACTGACGCGAAAACCATCACCAAATAAAGTGTCCTGTGGATAGCTGCCGTATGATTCACCTCTTTTCAGACTGTGTGCAGCTTCGGCAGCTATCTTCATACTGATAGCTTTATGAGGCGTATAGGCAAGATTCAAGAAATGAGTCTGATATTCCGTATTGGCATAAGCGATATCCATCGGATCATACGCAAACTGGGTAATCCATTGGAAGCCTGCCGTACGGAAAGTGCGTACCATGGCCGGATACATATAAGAATACATGATATCTGCCGGATCGAACTCATATACCATCCGTGTTTTCTTATCGAATCCTTTCACTTTATCCGAAAAGGGAATATCATAGCGGTCTATATAAGGAAGGAAATTTCCCTGCTGTGTCTGTCCGGATACCAGTCCGATGGGATACCATTGATAAGTAGTTCCCTGAATGGCAGTTTCGTAATAAGACTCTACTACATATCCGTTGTGGCTTACATTATAGAATACAGGTTTGCGGTTTCCTGTTTTATTGATCGCTTTCAGCATCCGGTTGATATAGGCTTTTACCTCTTCTTTCGTACCGGAATGACAAGGTTCATTATTGATTTCGAATCCAACAATGGAGGGATCGTCTTTATAAGCTAACCCCGTATATGGATTGACGTGCTTCACCAAACCATGAAGATAGGTTTCTTGTGCAGCGATAGCTTCCGGATGGGAGTGCATATCGCATTTATCATATTTATAGGAGAAGCCGCCCGTCTGTATGTTTCGTTCGGGATATCCGTTCCCGAAGTTGGTCTGTGCGGTAATCACAATATGAATATTACGTTCTTTGAGTTTGGCAATCAGGTAGTCCATCAAGTCGAGATGCTCGTTTTCGAGGAGATTTCCCTGTCCGTCTGTCAGTTCCACATCCCATAAATGAATACGGTAAGCATTCAGTCCCAGACGGGAGATATGATATACATCTTTGTCTATAGCAGCTTTGCGGTCCAGTCCCAAATATCCAATGGCACGGTAAGCATGGGCGAAAGGCAGCGTATAATTAACACCGAAAAAGGAAGCCTCCCGGCGGGTGTCACTCCAACGCATCACCCCATTTCCATCTATATATATAATAGGTGTAGAGGATGATTTGCCTTGCACTTTGACAAAGGCAGATATCAAACAAATAAAGGTAAGGATCAACAGTCTTTTCATGCTATCAAATTTATCGGTTTATTGACAGCAACAAAAGTAATTTATTGGTCATTTCAATAAAAGCACAGATTGGACATATAAGGATAAAAATAGGACGAAATGCCCCAAAACACCTCTACAGGTCTTCATTAAGGTACTGACGTGGCGTTTTTCCGAATTCTGCCTGAAAACATTTGGAGAAATAAGAATGATTGGAAAAGCCTACCATATACATCACTTCGGCAACGGTAAACTTCTTTTGTTGCAACAACATGGCCGCCTTTTTCATCCGGATCGATTTGATGTATTCCACTGGAGACATTCCGGTCAGCTGTTTAATTTTCCGGTAAATCTGCTTATTACTGATACCGGATAATTCACAAAGCGCATTCACATTCAATTCCGATTCAGAAAGATGATCCTCAATCAGGCGGATAATGTTCGACAGAAATTTCTCATCTTGAGATTCTGCTTCGATTGGTTTAAGAACAGGCAACGATTCCAACTGCTTTTTCACTTGTGTCGCCGGAATCTCTTCTTTCTCTACGGCGATGACAGGAATATTCAGCCCAATGGAAGTTCCTTTTCCTTCGTTCGAGGTGACTCCGTTGATGTGACCGCCATGAAGTTCCGTATAAGTCTTGACCAGATAAAGTCCGATACCCGTACCTTCCTTATTGCCGGTATGTGGAGACTGGAAAAAGCGCTGGAAGATATATGGAATATCTTGTTGCGGGATTCCGGTTCCTGTATCAGAAACACAAATATCCAACAATTCCGTTTCTTCACGATAGAAAAGAGACAGGCGGACGCTTCCGCCATCCGGGGTGAATTTGACGGCATTTGAAAGCAGATTATCTAAAATCACTCCAAGTTTGATGGCATCCATATCAGCATAAATCTTGGCTTTATTCGTCTCGAAATGGAATGTGATCTGTTTGTTTTCCTCATAGACGGAAAACAGGCTACGGCTGAATGACACAAGTTCGATACGCGACAAAATCAGCAGCGAATCTTTATTATCCTCTATCCGGTTGAAGTTTAATACCTGATGAATCAATGAGTTTATTTTCATTGCATTACGCTGCACCTCCTCCAGTGTCTGTTTCTCATGCACTTCTTCTGCAACGGGGAGCAATTGACTGACAGGAGCGATGATCCGGCTAAGCGGTGTTTTTAATTCATTAGACAAATGGGTAAAGAAAGTCATTTTCTGGCGTGATTGCTCCAGAATCTTCTCTTTTTCCATCCGTTCCATTTTCAGACGGTTCTTGACACGGAAAAAGTTGATAACCCAGGCAATGAGGCTCAAGAATAAAAGAATGTAGACAATCTTTGCCCAAAGTGTGTAATACCATGGAGGGAGAATTTTAATATTCAGGATATATGGATGCTCGGAAGGAGAACCGCTCTTTTCTACTTTGCTGATTACTAGCTGATAATCCCCATAACCCAAATTACTGTACGTAATGCGATTCGTGTTGGATTGCAGGAAATTCCATTCTTTGTCCATACCTTCCAGCCGGTAGACGAATTCATGTTTTTCTTCCAGCGAGTAGGGCAGGTCTGAAAGTTCGAAAGCCAGGTTGTTCTGGTCGTATTTTAGTTCGATAGCATCGGTATAGCGGATGTTGGGAATATCCTCTCCGGTATGCGGAGACATCAGTTGATTGTTGATATATAAGGCAGTCAGTAAAATGGAGTGTTCCGGCTGACTCATGGCTTGTATTTCGGGACGGGATATGCCGAACCCGTCTGCACCTCCCAGATAGATATTTCCATCTTCCGGATCAAACATGAGACTGGTGAAACGTTTATCCGTCAGGCTTTGCTGGCGGGCATCCATTGTTCTCCGGTCGATGATCCAAAGTCCGTTAGTGGTGGAAACCCAGATATGTTCTTTTACAGAGGTCATAGACAGAATCTCGTTATTGCTGAAATTGCCGAAAGAGATACTTTGCTGACTCGAGTCTTTGGGATTGATACGCATCACCCCTCCGTGAAATCCTACCCAAAGCATGCCGTCTTCATCCCGTAAAAGGTAGTTCGGGCTCTTCTCGCCACTTAATTCATCGGCAAACAGCTTTGTCACTTGCCGCGTACGGGCATTGATTTTGTCTATTCCTTTGCTGTTGTATAACAATACCCATACATTACCTTCCGCATCAGGGACAATCTGATTAATGAACATCCCCGACAGCCCATTATGAATGGAATAATTTTGATCGGCCACATACGATCTTCCGGCAGATTGTATCAGTTTATGTTTGTCCACAACAAAGATACCTCCGAGACAGGTGGCGATCCAAAGCTTCCCGTCAGTATCTTCAAACAGGTAATAAGCCCAGTTGGTATTATAAGTTCCTGTACTGTCTACGATGTTGTAATGTACAAATTGATGGGTATTATAGTCATAGCGGTTGATACTTCCGTCTGTGGCTATCCATAACTGCTGTTCTCTATCCTCGTAGATGTGCCGTATCCGGTTGTGGGATAACGGATGGTTTTTATCCCCCATTCTATACCAGATAGCATCGTGTTTATTGCCTGCCGGATGGGTGAACCGGATCACTCCGTTTGTACCTCCGAACCAATAGAATCCTTTGGAATCCCGGAACAGGGAATAGAACTGATTTCCGTCTCCTGTGCCTGTGATTTGAGAAATCGGTACAAATTGCAGCGCACTGTTATAGCGTGACAGGGAAATGCCATAATCTGTTCCCAGCCAGATATTATGTTCCTGATCCGAGAATATGTTCCAGATAATATTGTTGGTTAGTGACTGGATATTGCGTGAATCGTGAATGATATGCTGCAAAGGTTCTTTGTCATTCTGGTACACATAAAGCCCGTTGTCTGTACCTGCCAGCAAATTTTCATCTCCGTCCAGTGCCAGTGATTTGATGGAGTTGTTATGAAATACCTCTATCGCCTTCATCTCTCCTATAGTGGGATTGTATTGGAAGAGATAACCTTCCATCCCGATCCAGATACATTGTCGGGTGGTGTCTTCCAACAGAGAATTGACAAACAAATTGCTGCCTCCCCGGTTAACGGGCAAAAGGATGTTTTCAAATTTTCCACTTGCCTGCACATAGCGGCATAATCCGTTGTAAGTACCTATATAAATTTGATTATCTTTTGTATGAATGATGGAATAGATGGTGTTATGAGGCAATCCGGTCTGTTTGCTGTCGAAATGATTCAGTTGACGGCTTTTTAACTGATAAGTATATAATCCGTTCAACGAACCTATCCACAATGTATCTCCCTGGAGTACCATGGTACGGACATCCGTTGGGAAATCAGTATCCGGTTGCTCATATTTGTCTGTTCGATAGTTATAAACAAGAATCCCGTTATCTGTTCCCAGATATAAATAAGTGTTATCTGCTATAATACCGCAGTAGATACGTGTGTTAGTACGTTCTCCATACGTGAAATGCTGTTGTGTGGAATAACCGTCATAACTGAATAAACCCTTGTTGGAACCCACCCATATCAGTCCCTCGCTATCTTGCAGGAAGCAACTAATCACCGAAGCTTCGGCCCCGAGATAGATGTTGTCGAATTGCTGATAATTTACTTTTTGCCCATACACATTGCCACTGCTACAGTAGGCAAGGATGAGAAAAAGAATTGTTGTCATTCGTTCGCGCATGGTGTTAGGTTTGCAGGTTTTTAAATCTGTAATTGTTGTAAAAGTATTCCTTCTTTCCTGCAAATGTAGGAAAAATGTCGGTTACACTTGTAAATATCCCGCTCTTTTTGTTCCTTTGCTATCTATTTATAAACAGAAAACTTACGTATGAGAAAACTAATTTATTGGCTTTTATTGCCGTTGGCAGTGGCTGTGAGTGCATGTGGCGGTAAAAAAGGATCTTCAGATAATACGTCGACATTGGCGATGATAGACAGTGTGGATGCTCACGGATTGCAGCGTATGCAGACGTCTAAGAGCGAAACCGACTTTAAATTTAAGGGGAAAGATTATCATTCCCTCGTTTCGCGTACTCCGGATGAAAATCTGCCCCATGTGACAAACGAGCTGGGAGATACCTATGTCGACAATAAAATAGTGTTGCACCTGACTCGTGGTAATGAAACCGTGTTGAACAAGACCTTTACCAAGAATGATTTTTCATCGGTAGTCGATGCGAACTTCCTATCTAAGTCTATATTGGAAGGCATTGTATATGACAAGACCACTCCGCAGGGAATTGTGTATGCAGCGAGTGTTTGTTATCCGCAGACTGATTTGTATATGCCGCTTTCTATAACGATCACTGCCGATGGAAAAATGAGTATACAGAAAGTAGATATACTTGAAGAAGATTATGACGATGAAGCCCCCAATTAAGTTTGTAGGCGGGTGTTGACAGTAAAATTACACAAATGTGAAAACATTTGAGACAAAAGAAAGGCAGCCAATGAGGTTGCCTTTCGTATTTTTGCACCGTCAAAAAACTTAATACCGAATAGAATGAAGAAAAACATTTTTGCTATCTGTGTGGTAGCAGTAGGATGTACGGCACTGACCGCTCAAACCCAAGATACACAAACGTTGGTTCCACTTACGGAACGGGTAAACGTGCAGGCGGATTCGGCACGCGTCAATCAAATTATAGACGATTGCTGGGTAGCAGTAGGGACTAAAAAGCCTCATGCAATTCAACGCGACTTCACACGTATGTTCAACGGTAAGCCTTCCTATCGTTTTGAATTGAAGGAAGATGATAATACCCTGTCAGGATATGCCAAAGGGGAAACAAAAGGGCGTGCGGAATTGTCTTATTGTTATGCAACTTCCGATGATTTCAAAGGCCTGCCTGCCGATGTTTATCAGAAAGCGCAGATTACTAAAACCGTATATCATCATGGGAAAGGTATTTGTCCGCAAGGAGCTTCCCGCGACTATGAGTTTTCCGTATATATTCCTTCTTCATTGGGTAGCGATGTTTCGACAATTTTTGCCCAATGGCATGGGATGCCGGATCGTACATTGGTACAAACTCCACAGGGAGAAGTGAAGAAACTTACGATTGACGAGTTCGTTGAACTGGAAAAGACTACAATCTTTAAAAAGAATGAAGGGCACGAGAAAGTAGCCAAGCTGGATAAACAAGGTAATCCGGTGAAAGACAAACAAGGAAATCCTGTATATCAGGCCGGAAAGGCCAACGGATGGCTCGTGGAACAAGGAGGCTATCCTCCATTGGCGTTCGGGTTCTCCGGCGGATGGTTCTATATCAAAGCAAATTCCGACCGTAAGTGGCTGACGGATAAAGACGACCGTTGCAACGCAAATCCCGAAAAAACACCGATTATGAAACCTGTAACATCAGACTATAAAGCATCGACCATTGCTTACAAAATGCCTTATGCCGATTTTCCGAAAGACTGCTGGATTACATTCCGCATTCATATCGACTGGACAGTCTATGGCAAAGAGGCGGAAACGATTGTAAAACCGGGTATGCTCGATGTGCAGATGGACTATCAGGAAAAGGGGAAAAAGGTTAGTAAACACATTGTAGACAATGAAAAAATCATGATTGGACGTAACGACGATGATGGTTATTACTTCAAGTTCGGTATTTACCGTGTAGGTAATAGCACTAAGCCGGTATGTTACAATCTGGCAAACTATTCAGAAAAGTAATTAGTCGGAAGGTAGAAAGAGAGTGATATCCGGATGTCCTTTCAGTGAGCATCCGGATATTTTTTATTCTTCCCGTTTCGGGCATACTCTAACCGGTCTGTTTCTTTATCGCTTGTTCGTCAGTGCGGTAATGATATACTTTCCCGGTGCATCCATCTTGCTCCAGCTGGTACTGGAAAACAGCCTCCGTACCTGCGTGCCTTTTCTTCTATAATCCGATAGTCGGAGAATCGTCTGCTTCTCCTCCGGATCAGTCACTTTGTATCGGTCCAGACTTTCAATCACCCCATTGATATTATGAGTAGTCTGATTGTAGGCATATTCCGGGGTTTCAAGCGAAGTATCTATCTTTTCCGTGATATTCGCAATGGGGATATGGATGCTGCCTTGTGCCGTCTACAGACATTCTTATTTACGGTTCTTCAATGTGACAATACAAAATATGAAGGTCATTATCAACAGGTTTTCTATATCATATTTAGTTTGTTGGATTATTATGTAGATGTGGAAGTGCGTACTCCCTGCGGTCGGGTAGATATGGTATTGCGTACCAAGACCACACTGTATGTGATGGAATTGAAACTGGATAAGTCTGCAAACGAAGCGGTGGACCAGATTGATTAAAAAAATTATCCCGAACGCTTTGCTTTATGCGGGCTGCCGATAGTGAAGGTTGCCGTCAGCTTTGACAGAGAACGTTGCACAATTGGAGAATGGAAGATAGAATAGATTGTTCTTGTGATAAATAGAGTTGGGCATACTTTTAAAATTTAAAACAACTAATCCATTGCGGATTAGTTGTCTTTTAATTGTCTTCAAATATTTTGTAGGATGATATCTATACCAGAAAAGTCAGACATGCTTATAGAAAAGATTCATACTTTCTATTCCTCCTGAAATATTAGTATTGTTGATTAATGTTCCTGCATATTTATAACCGAGCCTTAAAAAAGTTTTGTTCATCGGGATGGATGTAGACCGTGCAATAGTATAGAGGGTCATTATTCCCTGCAGTTGCATTTCATATTCCATCATTTCCAGTAGTGAGCAGGACAAATTGTGCCCGGCATGTGTTTTGTGAGTAGCGAAGTCGGTCATTTCTGCATTCTTTGCGTTGAAGTCGACCTCTGCTGAGGCTAAAGCTACCAGTTTGTTTTTCTTGAAAGCACCAAAATATTGGACATGCCTACCCATCGTTTCTGCTATATAGCTAGGATTGTAAATGGGAAAAGGATAACTCACGAATGTTTCGGCATAGAGAGAAGCAATTTCCAGAATGTTTTTTATACCGAGTTTGCGAATGGTATATTCGGTATTAATCAGGTAACTCTTTACATCTATCCGATTTTGCAAAAGTTGATAAAGAGTTTCCAACTCACTATGTGGATAATTTAAGAGCCTTCGGTCTGTTTTCGGAAATCGTGAAACGAAGAAGGCATCTTCTTTCCCTTCATAAAATTGGGGTATATGTCCTTCGAGGATATACCCTTGTGCCAGAAACAATGGAGCAATCTGGGTGGGTACTTTACAAAAAACTTTAGAATAACCGTGTCGCGCTACCAAGTTTGCAATCTTGTCGAAGACAAGAGCAATGTCTTCTTTTAGTAATTTCATTAAATAAATACGGTCATTCAATTTCCCGTGTTGAAGAATGGAGCCTTTTCCAAGGCGTACAATTGTGTCTGGCTTATTCATTTCGTCTCTGTATTCTTTCATTGTCTTCGGGGATTAATGCAATTGTATCGTTGGCGTCAGAGAGTAACTTTTCGATGCCGATGGTTTCGAATTCGTCTGTATCAGTAGGAGTCACTTGAAGAGTGCATTTCTCACAATCATTGTTACATATCGTTGATTGATAGACGTTTGGTTCGGTGTAGGTGGTCATTATGCCTTCATAATTTCTTAGAATAAGTTTATTGACTGAACGTGAAATAACATAATTAGGCATTATCGGGATTTTACCACCACCTCCGGGAGTGTCAATTACAAATGTAGGGCGGGCGAATCCACTGGTGTGCCCAATGAGACTTTCCATGATTTCGATACCTTTCCCAACAGGGGTTCTGAAATGGGATAGCCCTTCTGACAAATCGCATTGATAGAGGTAGTAAGGACGTACTCTGTTCTCTACTAGTTTATGCACTAAGGATTTCATTATCTTCGGGCAATCATTGACTCGTGCCAAAAGGACAGACTGATTTCCTAATGGAAATCCTGCGTCGGCAAGCTTTGCCAATGCTTCCCGGGATGAATCGGTAATTTCATTCGGATGATTGAAGTGAGTGTTGATCCAAAGAGGTTGGTATTTTTTCAAAATAGAGATAAGAGAGTTTGTTATTCTGTAGGGGAGCACTACCGGCATTCTTGTTCCTATACGAAGGACTTGAACATGGGGGATGCGGATTAGTTCGGACAAAAGCCAGTCGAGCATCTTGTCGGAAAGCATCAGGGGATCACCGCCGGAAAGTAGTACATCTCTAACTTGCGGAGTTTTTTTTATGTATTCTATACCTTCCGTAAGTTGTTCTTTTGATGGGATGTAATCAATATCTCCTACTTTTCGTTTACGTGTACAATGCCGGCAATACATAGAACAGATATTACTGACGTGGAATAGTACCCTATCGGGATAACGGTGAGTGATTCCCTCAACGGGACTGTCTTTTTCTTCCGACAGGGGGTCGGTACATTCTGATTTCAGAGTGATTAATTCTTCGGGACTTCCAAATGATTGTTTGAAAACCGGGTCATGTCGATAGTCTTTTCGGCGAATAAGTGAGAGATAATATGGAGTAATGGACAGAGGAAACTTCTCAAATGTCTGTTGGAGTTGTTCTGTTTCTTTGGATTCAAATTTTATTCCAGTCAGGTTTTCAAACTGTTCAAGCGTTTTTATCGAATGGCGTAATTGCCATTTCCAATTTGTCCAGTCTGATATCTCAGCTTTATTGTCGATTTTCTGTGCAATTTCTTGTTGTACTTTATTATATATCATAATCATTTTTGTTTTTAATATAGTTAATACAATACAGGAAGAGGTAGCATATACCTTCATTTTTCCTCTTCTGTCATTACATCAGGAATCCAGCTGTTTACAATGTCCCAATGTGCGTGCATCCAGAGACGTGCTGCTTCGCCTTCAGTATTTACAGTATTTTCTACGGCGGACATGAGGGAGCTGATTTGTTCGTTTGTTAGATGAAGATTGGCGAGTATGGTGGCGGCAAATGGATCTTTTTCACTGAAACCTTTCCATGCGATGACTTTGACGTTTTCAGCTTCTCCATATACTTTTTTAGGATCTTCAAGCATTTTCAGTTTGAAACGATCAAACATCCAATGCGGAGTCCATCCTGTTACAACAATCCATTCGTTCCGGTCAATTGCTTTTTTCAGTGAGGCGGTCATAGCCGGTCCACTGGATGTGAGCAGCTTATATTTTAGTCTGTACTTTTCGATGGCTTTATCCGTTGCTTGCATTATTCCGGCTCCGGCATCAATGCCTACTATTTTACCAAAAAACTTTTCTCTATGCTTGTTCAGGTCTTCAATAGAATTTGTCTTCACATATTCGGGAACTACTAATCCAATGCGGGCACTGTCATAAATATTTCCAATTTCTTCCAGTTTATTGCCGTATTGTTCCATATAATCTGCATGGGTGACAGGGAGCCAGGTGTCCATAAATACGTCTGCCTTCTGATTAGAGATCGAAGCAAAAATAGGAGCAATATCTGCATTTTGCAGTGTTACTTCATAACCTTGTTCTTCGAGGATGGCTTTTGCGAGATGAGTGACGGCAATGCCTTCCGCCCAATTGGCATAGGCGATAGTGATTTGTTTTTTGGGTTTTACCAGATTACATGAGAAAAATGCAACTAAAATAATCGCGGTGGCTAATATGCCTAAAAATAGATATTTACTCATAAATGATTGTTTTATGAAGCAGGTGTGCTTCTGGTTTATAGTTGATCTTGTGTAGTTTTATATTCACTTTTTCTTTTTCTGAGCTATTCCTTGTGTGATGCGGTCTAGTATGATGGCAAGAATGACAACTGCAATACCTCCTTCGAATCCCAGTCCTATTTTCATTTGAGTAATTCCTTTCAGAACTACTTCTCCGAGTCCTCCGGCTGAAATCATAGCGGCAATGACTACCATTGAGAGTGACATCATGATTGTTTGATTCACTCCCGTAAGGATGGTTGGCAGCACCAATGGGAACTGTACTTTGTATAGCAGTTGCCAGGGAGTGGCACCGAATGATAGGGAAGCTTCCGTTATTTCGAGGGGAACCTGCCGGATCCCTAATCCAGTGAGTCGCACCACAGGTGGCATGGCAAAGATGATGGTTGCAAATGCTCCCGGCACAGTCCCTAATCCGAAAAACAGGACGGCAGGGATAAGATAGACAAAAGCAGGCATTGTCTGCATAAAGTCCAAAATGGGACGCACTATTTGATTACAGCTTTTGTTATATGCTGTCCAAATACCTAATGGAATACCTAATAATAGAGCAATGCTGGTTGAGGAAAGGACAAGAGCCAGTGTCTGCATCGTAGCTTCCCAAAATCCCATGCTGTAAATCAGCCATAATCCTAATAATGTGAAGACTGCTATGCTTTTTCCTACTTTATACCATCCAAGCAAAGCGAGGGCAGGTATCATAATATAAGCCGGTATTGCATAAAGTATGTGCTGGAAGCCTTCAATAAAGCCTCCTACTATTGCATTTAGAGTGTCGAAGAAAGGGGCGAAATAGTCTGTTAGCCAATTGATGCCCTGTTCAATGTAGTTTCCGATGTGAATCATGAGTCTATAGAGTTTTGAATGATTTCATTAATTTCTGTTTTGTTCTTTCCTGTTATTTCTGTAATGAGTCTTGACAGGGGAATGGTGCATTGAAACTCTCGTCGATTGTTTACTACCCAGACCGGTGAGTTAGTACGGGTCAGCAGAGGCAGGATGTCTTCGAGTAGAAAAACCATTGCCAGCACTTTTCGACGCATCTGTATCAGTTCCTTTTTCGAGGTTTCTGTTATATTGGTTCCATTAATGGAGATTTCTCCAGAAGTGCGATGTTTTAATCCATTTATACACCGCAACAGTGTCGATTTTCCACTTCCGGAAAGTCCCATGATGACGAATATCTCACCTTCTTGGATAGATAGGTTCACATTGTTCACAGCAATTACACATCCATCTTTGCCAAAGACAAGACAGAGATCTTTAATTTCAATCTTATTCATATATATGGGTCTTAGAAATAATAACCAATGTTCATATTCAGACGGGCATTCCATTCTGCTGAGGGATTGCCTTGGGCAAAAGCAGTGTTCCAGTCATTGCCTAGCCACGCTTGATTTTTCCCTAATGCATAGTCGATGTACATGTAGACAGGTCCCATACTCAGGAGACATCCGGTGACATTCATGAAACTATCGTTGAACCCTTCTGTATATTTGTGCATCATACTGAAGTCATTGTATAGTTGGATATTATCCAAAATACCTTTATTGATAGGGAATGTATATGCGAGTGCCGCTGTATAAGTATCAGCCTTGGCAGCAATCTCATACGAAGAACCATAAGCTACTGTTGTAACCTGCTTTCTACTTTCTTCCTCTTTATTTATGGGACTTATACGATAAGTGGTATATTGTATTTTTAAATTCCAGTTCTTATAGCTGGTAACGTAATGTGCGGCAAAAGCAGATCGAGAACCTACTTTCTTTGTATCCAGATTGTAGATACCACCCAACATGGCGGATACTCCAATTTCTTGTGTCCACTTCTCTCCCCAGCGATAAGCTATGCGTACGTTCCCTTGAGTTGTTTCTTTGTTTCTCCCACCAATGTCATACGCATAACGATCGGGAGAGGCTTCGGTATCTTCACTGAAATCCAGTATGTCAGCATTTTTGAAAAATGCTATTGCTACATCCCAATGCCCCTTCTGATAGAGATATTTGATACCCATGTCCGCATCATCTTCCAATCCGAGATAATAGTTGATATTAAAGAAATAATTGTTAGCCGTATATGGAAGGATACCGAATGGGACAGTTGTTAATCCTAGCTGAATTTGATGGTTATTGTTGAACTGATAACCCATCCAGCCATGTTTTAGCATGCCACCGCCTGAAGATGTGGTATAAAAGCGATATTCAGCATCCAATATGATCTTTTTATAAGCCCCATTGATATTCAGCCGGAATACATCGAAGCCAAAATCACCTCCACGTTTCTTATTACCATTCTTCCAATCTGAATAATTATAGTTAAATCGCAGAGCTCCTCCTAATTTCACAGTTGGTTTCTCTTGAGCTGGGATAAGCAAAGAATAACATAAGGATAAGAGGCATATAATGAGTTGTAATGATCTGTTTTTTCTTTTCATGAAGGTAATAATTGAGCATCGGAAACATAATTGATGTCTCCGTTACGAATGAATAATTAAGGTGAAAAAGATAATTAGTTGATAACTAATTTCTTCATTTTCCGGGTTTTAGAACTCTGTTTTGATTAAAATACTCTACTTTCATCGCTTTTAGTGTTATAGGTTAATACTGTTGCTAATCCGTACGAACGCGCTTCAACAAGCTTTTACTAGACTGGTTGGAGAAACAGGGGGAAAGAATGTAAAACCACAATAGGTAAATACATATAAAAATGAGGAGAGAAAAATCGGATAGTAAAGTCAAACAAAGACAATTCAATTTCTCAAAAGCACCTGAAACTCGCTTGGTTTTAATTTTAAATTTCTACAAAGCTATAAATCAAATAGTTCAAAAACAAGCAATTAAATATTCTTTTGTATATCTTAACAAATGAAGACTAGGTGGTAGTTGCATGCCGAGAACTAAAAAATGGTGGTTAAAGAATACAAAAAAAGAGCAAACTCACCATGTTCCCAAATCTTTCCAGAATCTGTATCGTTATTTGCTGTATGAAATGAAAATATAGTATTAACGCTAAAAGAATAACGATTATGAAGAAAATTCTATCTTTACTTGTGTTGGCTATTGTAGCCGTACAGTTCTCATTCACAAAAGATGTAATTACCAAAGACATGAATCAGTTACCGCTTTCGGCACGTAATTTTATCAACAGCCATTTTACAAATCCTCAGGTAGCTCACATTAAAATTGATAAGGAAATGATGGAGTCTACCAAGTATGAAGTATTATTGATGGATGGTACGGAAATTGATTTTGACAGTAAAGGAAATTGGGAAGAGGTAAGTGCAAAGAAAGGACAGGCTGTTCCTGTTAGTATTGTTCCGGGATTTGCTGTCAATTACTTGAAAACTCATAATTTTGTGAATGAAGGAGTGACAAAAGTGGAACGTGACCGCAAAGGGTATGAAATTGAATTGTCGACAGGGCTTTCTTTCAAATTTGATAAGAAAGGGAAGTTCATCAAAGCTGATGATTAATGAAAGATTTGCGATAGATAGACCTAAACAAGAAGATAGCTATGTGGAAATTTAAGTTTAGCGCTTGGGCGGTGATATTGATAATGACTGCTCTTTCGTTCAGCGCATGTGATGATGACGATAATGATACTTATGTTCCGCCCAGTAGTATTACAGAAGCCTTGAAGCAAGTGTATCCGGGTGCCCAAAATATAGAATGGGAAATGAAAGGTGTTTATTATGTAGCTGACTGCTGGGTGACTGGAGATGAACTGGAAGTCTGGTTTGATGCGAATGCCAATTGGGTGATGACAGAGAATGAATTGAATAGCATTGATCAGCTGGTACCCGCTGTTTATACGGCTTTTATGGATTCTAAGTATAATGCGTGGGTCGTAACAGATGTATATGTATTGACATTTCCGCAGAATCCTATGGAGTCTGTGATTGAGGTGAAACAAGGTAGTCAACGCTACTCGCTTTACTTCTCACAAGAAGGTGGATTGCTGCATGAGAAGGATATCAGTAATGGAGATGATACGAATTGGCCTCCAACTGAATAGCTTTTAATCCTAAAAATCAAAACGGACTATTTCTATAAAAGGAATAGTCCGTTTTGATTTTTATAACTACATTTGTTTGTAATCCTTAGCCAATCCTCCTTCACTTGTTTCTTTGTAGAGTGACGGAAGGTCGTGTCCGGTCTGTTTCATAACTTGCACTACTTTGTCGAAAGAGACGCGATGCATACCGTCTGTGAAAGCTGAATAAAGATTAGCATCTAACGCACGTGCGGCGGCGTATGCATTTCGTTCGATGCAGGGTATTTGTACTAATCCGCATACGGGATCACAAGTCATTCCTAAATGGTGTTCCAATCCCATTTCTGCTGCATACTCAATCTGCGCCGGGCTACCTCCGAATAATTGATTAGCGGCAGCTGAGGCCATTGCACAGGCAACGCCTACTTCTCCCTGACAACCTACTTCTGCTCCGGAAATAGATGCATTGAATTTGACAATGTTGCCAAACAATCCGGCAGTGGCTAATGCACGTAGAATGCGCATATCACTGAAATCACGGCTTTTCTGGAGATGATATAATACGGCAGGCATCACTCCGCAGGAACCACAGGTAGGAGCGGTCACTATTTTTCCACCGGAAGCATTTTCTTCACTTACTGCCAAAGCATAAGAAAAGACAAGTCCTCTGGATTGCAGGGATTGTTTGTATCCGGTAGCGCGTATATAATAGGTGGAGGCTTTTCGTCTAAGATTTAGTGGGCCGGGAAGTACTCCTTCAGCTTCCAGTCCACGGTGAATGGCATCTTTCATGGTGCCCCATACTTCAGCCAGGTAATCCCATATATCTTCTTCCTCACATTCCTTCACGTATTCCCAATAACTTTTTCCGGTATCCTCACACCATTGGAGTATTTCGGTCATGTTTTCCATGCCATATACATCGGGGCTTTCGATAGTTGGATTATCATTATTTTCTGCCAGTGCACCGCCACCAATACTGTAAACAGTCCAGTTCTCAAGCACTTTATTATTGTTATCCAAAGCCGCAAATGTCATTCCGTTCGGATGGAACGGTAGAAAGACTTTGGGTTGCCATACAATTTCTACTGGTGCAGTGGGCTGTAAGGTGTCTATAATGGCTACATCCGTCATGTGTCCTTTACCGGTAGCGGCTAAACTGCCGTAAAGGGTGACTTTAAAAGATGCAGCATCCTGATGACGTTCCAAAAACATTTCGGCAGCTTTGCGCGGTCCCATAGTGTGGCTACTGGAAGGTCCTGTGCCTATCCTGTATAGCTCTTTAATCGATTTCATGACTGATGATGTGTTTTTGTTAATACCATTTCTTTTTTCTGAAGTACAAATATACAATAATACCGATAATTGCCATTACAATCCAGGCAAATAAATACCCGTACTGCCATTCCAGTTCCGGCATCCATTTGTAATTCATTCCCCATACTCCAACCAGAAATGTTAAAGGAATAAAAATTGTGGATACGATGGTCAGCCTCTTCATGATATCGTTCATACGTAAATCATTGTTGGAGATATAAAGATCGACTAATGAAGAAAGGGTTTCCCGACAGATTTCGATGGTTTGTAATACAAATTGTAGGTGGTCGTTTACATCATTGAAAAAGGCGCGGTTCACTTTATGGATGAGCAGGTTTTCTGCCCTCAGTAGCTTTATATATTGTTCTTTCAAGGGGAGGATTGCTTTTTTCATTAGCATATATTGGCGTCGTAATGCCTGAATCTGGATACCGATGTCATCTCCGTTGGTGATAGTAAGCAGTTCCTCTTCCAAATCTTCGAGTGCGTCATCGATGGAAGAGATGGTTGAAATATAGTTTCCCATCACGCTGTTGAGCAGTACGCTAAGCAGATAATCTGTTTGACGACTGCGTATCTTCAGGACATCATTACGCAAGGCTGAACTGATATCATCGAAGAAATCAGTTTCTTTTTCGAGGAAAGTCAGTACATAATTATTTCCTATGATAAGGCAGACTTGCTGTTGGAGCAGTTCGTCCAGTTCATTTTCTTCTTTATGTTCGTTCGGATAGAATATTTTTAAGATCAGAACAATGTATTTATCATGCTCTTCTATCTTGGTCGGATGATCCGCATTTAATATATCCTGTAAGACAAGGAAGTCTATTTCGAAATGACTGCAGATTTCCCGGATAGTTTCTGTATTTTTCATTCCGTGTATCTGTAGCCAGTTGATTTGATCGTTGTTCAGCGTACCTTTGATGGCTTGAAAAGTATCACTAGAACTTTCCTGCATCTCGGTAGCATTGTAAGTACAAAGATGTAAATGGGTAGGAGTAAGACTTTCTCCTGTATAAATAAGCTTTTCGCTTAACAGATTATTCTTCATGCTTTATTCTCGTTTTAGAA
>DXOJ01000302.1 GCA_019412865.1 Bacteroides sp.
ATACGTAACACTTTTTTCGATTTGTCATAATTCGTGTTATCTTTGCAACCTGTTAGAGACAAAAAATCTGTTTATAGGTTAAATTTAAGAGAGAATTTATGAAAAGAAAATTGATGTTCTTAATGACCTTCCTTTTTATAGGTATAGGTCTGGTGACAGCGCAAACATCCAGAGTTACCGGTTTGGTTACCTCTGAAGAAGATGGGCAACCTGTCGTAGGTGCTTCAATATTGGTGAATGGCACTACCCTTGGTACTATCACTGATATTGACGGTAAGTTTACAATCACGAATGTACCAAGTTCTGCTAAAACTTTGCGCGTTTCTTATGTAGGAATGATTTCGCAAGACGTTTCCATCAAACCGGGAGTGATAAAAGTTGTTTTGAAAAGCGACGCGAAGGCACTGGATGAGGTTGTGGTGACAGCCATGGGTATCTCACGCGAGAAAAAAGCACTGGGCTACGCCGTTCAGGACGTAAAATCAGATCAACTGACGCAAGCTGCCAACTCTAATCTGGCGGGAGCGTTGCAAGGTAAGGTGTCCGGTTTGGACGTGAAGCCTTCAAGTGGTATGCCGGGAGCTTCTTCACAGATCACCATCCGTGGTGCACGTTCTTTCTCGGGTGACAACACTCCGCTTTACGTTATCGACGGAATGCCGGTGACCAGTACTCCTGACGTTAGCACAGATATCCAGAACAATGGTAGTGTGAGCGGAGCGGACTTCGCCAACCGTGCAGTGGATATCGACCCTAATGATATTGAAAGTATCAACATTTTGAAAGGTCAGGCTGCTTCTGCGCTTTATGGTATCCGTGCTTCCAATGGTGTGATTATCATCACGACCAAAAGTGGTAAAGGATTGGAAAAAGGCAAACCGCAGGTTAGCTTCTCTTCTAATGTCAGCTTCGATGTAGTCGGCCGTCTGCCGGAGTTCCAGAAAACATACGCACAAGGTTCGGGTGGAAAATTCAGTCCCACTTCGGGAACCTCTTGGGGACCTAAAATTTCCGAACTTCCCAACGATGCAACGTATGGTGGTAACACGGACAACAAATACACTCAACAGTACGGTAAGCAACAGGGAAAATATTATGTACCCCAACGTGCGTCAGCCGGTCTTGACCCATGGGCCACTCCACAGGCATATGACAATGCCAAAGATTTCTTCGATACAGGAATTACCTGGAGCAACTCACTGAATGTCGCGCAGATGCTCGAAAAAAGTTCCTACTCTATCTCATTGGGAAATACGCACCAGGACGGTATTATCTCAAGCACCGGTATGGATAGATATAATGTAAAGGTTAGTGCCGACACCAAACTGACTAGTAACTGGAGTTCCGGATTTACAGCTAACTACATCACCACTTCCATCGATAAAGCGGTGACTTCCGGTAACGGTCTGTTGAGAACGGTTTACGCAGCCCCTCCCAGTTATGATCTGGCCGGGATTCCAAGCCATGTAGACGGCAACCTGTACGCACAAAATTCTTTCCGTGGCAGTTTTGACAACGCTTACTGGGCGATGGAGAACAACAAATTTACGGAAGATACCAACCGTTTCTTCGGAAACGTATATACAAGCTATCAGACTGATTTCGGCACAACGAACCACAAGTTGAACGCTAAATACATGGTTGGTGTAGATGCTTACACCACTCATTACGTAGATAGCTACGGATACGGTAGTAACACCGGTGGCGGTCGCGGACAGATCGAGAACTACGGCTGGACGAACGCTACATACAACTCTTTACTGACCATCAACTACGACTGGCACATCAATGAAGACTGGGGACTGAATGCGGTAGTGGGTAACGAAATTATCCAAAGCAACAGAAAGAAGTATTATGAATATGGTACGAACTACAACTTCCCGGGATGGAACCACATCAACAACGCCACTACTCAACAGACGGAGGAAGAGACATGGAAAAACCGTACAGTAGGATTCTTCGGTAACATATCGGCTTCTTACAGAAATATGCTTTATCTGACCCTCACCGGACGTCAGGACTACGTATCTAATATGCCACGCAACAACCGCTCGTTCTTCTATCCTTCTATTTCGGCCGGTTTTATCCTGACGGAATTGGATGCATTGAAAAACAATGTCGTTAATCACGCTAAATTGAGAGTATCTTATGCGGAAGTAGGACAGGCAGGAGATTTCCTCGAAAACTACTACTCGACTCCGACATACGGAGGTGGTTTCTATATGCTGACTCCAATCATGTACCCGATGAAAGGCACTACCGCCTATACTCCGTACTACACGATTTTCGACCCGAAACTGAAACCGCAGAACACACGTTCGTATGAAGTGGGTGCTGACGTGAACTTCCTCGATAACTTAATCACATTCAGTTATACGTACTCACGCCAGAATGTAAAAGACCAGATTTTCGAAGTGCCTTTGGCTTCTTCTACCGGTGCTAGCAAACTACTCACCAACGGTGGAAAGATTCATACCAACACGCAT
>DXOJ01000303.1 GCA_019412865.1 Bacteroides sp.
AGTATATAAAATGGACAGTAAGCCCTTTTTTGTGGGTAAATATTTAGTGGGAAATATTTAGTGGGAAATAAATGATGGTATATGTGATGAGAAATGGTCGCAGGGTAATAGCTGCGTTATCATTTCTGTTATTATGTTGTGGTGTACATGTGCACGCACAACGGGTGGCTGTAAAGACAAATGCATTGGGTTGGCTGACCGCCAGTCCGAATGTAGAAGCAGAATTTGTATTGGGTAGTCATGTCTCCTTGAACATGGGGATTGCTGCGAACCCAATCAGTACAGACAACTTTAAAACGACTTTCACGCATTTTCAGCCTGAAGTTCGTTACTGGCTAAATCGTCCGATGGTGAGTCATTTTCTTGGAATCACCGCTTTCGTGAATAATTTTGATATGATGGTAAAAGATGTGCATCACAAAGGCGATGCATACGCCGCTGGTTTGACCTATGGATACGCATGGGTGCTGGGCGATCATTGGAACATCGAAGCAACTGCCGGAGTGGGTGTGTTGCGCTACCGTCAGTTTAAGTATGATAAGGGTACTCCGAAACCGGGTGCGGTCAACGATAGTAAGACCACCATTGCACCTGTCAAACTGGGGGTATCCTTTGTTTATATTATTCGATAACGAACATTAGCTAGTCAGAAAAGAGAATGAAAATCAATTTGAAACGTGATAGATTAACAGGTATACTTCTCGTGGCGATGATGTTCGTCGGTATGAATGTATCCGCCCAACGGATCCGCGTGCAGGGGCATATCACAAACCCGCAGGGAAAAAGTGTTCCGAATGTAAATGTGTTGAATCCGGTCAATGACGAACGTATAGAAATGTCCGACGAGGATGGTCGTTACAGTGTCTTGGTTGAGAAAAACGGCTCGTTGAAGTTTGCATGTGTCGGTTATGAAGACAAAACAGTGAAGGTGGCAGGAAAGCAGATTCTGAATGTAGTATTGAAAGATGCCGTCATCGAACTGGACGAAGTTACAATTACTTCCAAAGTGAAGGACAAAGTGATTCCGGAACCTACGGACATCGAAATCAAAGGTAATTATTTCCATCTGAAAACTCGTGTCCCGGTGCCTAAGGAGATGTTTAACTCACATCGTCGCTTGGTATTGCAGCCTTCCATTTATGATGTGACACTGAAAAAGCGTCTGTTGATGCGTCCTGTTGTATTCGACGGGGATACTTATAATACAACGCAAAATCGAATGTACGATTATGATATGGATAAAGATCCTTTGCACGATTACATCCGTGTGAAAACTACTTCTTCACGCAAGGGGGATATTATTGCTTACCATGATTCTATCTATATAGAATATCTGCAACATGACTACCGTGCAGATGTGCATCTGGCGATGGAAAATTACCGGAATATCATTTATCGTGACTCTTTCTCCATTGCACGCGGAACGGTCAACCCGCTTCGCTTCTTGGAGTATAAATTCTCCGCTTTCAGCCTGACGGACGAGAAATACCTTCCGAAACCCGTGATGCAGTTGCGGGATACGAAAGGTGAGGTAAACTTAACCTTCCTGGTAGGTAAAGCCGACCTGGATGATAAGAATCCACAAAATCAGGTGGAACTGAACCGGTTGAATCAGGAATTGCGTGGTATTGAGACGAACCCGGATGCCTCTTTGAAGAGTTTTCATATTACGGGGGTGGCTTCGCCGGACGGTTCTTACGAGACGAATCTTCGTCTGGCAAAATTGCGTACGGATAAAGCCCTGGAACGTATACTGGCACAACTGGACCCGGAAACACGTAAACTGTTGGAGGTGAAATCGGATGCATCGGTTGCCTCCTGGAAGGAGGTAGCTGAATTGCTGAAAAAAAATTCCAAGCCGGAACTGGCTAAAGAAGTAGAGGACTTAATCAAACAATATGCAGCTACTCCTTACCGATTGAATGGGGTCTTGAAATCGAAATCTTTCTACAAGGAACTTGCGGCTACTTATCTGCCTAAATTGAGAAAGGTGCAATATACCTATGGTTATTCAATCTTCCGTTCCTTGACAGACGACGAGATTAGGGAACTTTACAGAAAGAATCCGAAGGAACTGACCCGTTTCGAATATTACCGTATGATTACGACAGCAAAAACTCCCGACGAAAGGGAAAAGTATTGCAGGGAAGCTCTTGAACTTTATGATAACTTTACGTATGCAGCCAATGAACTGGCAGTGGCAACGATACAGAAAGATACTCCGGATTCACGTATTCTCGAACCGTTTGTCAGTAAATCAGCACCGGCGGAGTTATTGTCCAATCAGGCTATTGCCTTGCTGCACGAAGGGAAATATACAAAAGCAGATTCAGTCTTGACCTTGGTTCCCGAAGAAGCGGTTTCTGAAGATTTGCAGGCCATTGTTCAGGCATTGGCCGGTTATTATAATGATGCTTTCGAAAAGGTGGCGGCTACCAGCCCTTTCAATGAGGTGGTGATGCTGCTCGCAATGAAGAAGAATCAGGAAGCATGGGATAAGATTTCTACCATAGATGTAGAGACCGCCCGCGAATATTATATAAAAGCGATTGCTGCCAACCGCCTGGAGAAAATAGGTGATGCGATTATGAGCATTGAGAAGGCCCTTGAACTTGATCCTTCCTTATTGGAAGTAGCGAAGGTGGACGGTGATATTATTGACTTGCTGCCGGAAGAGCAGAAAATTAAATAATGATATATACAACAAGAGTAAACGATGAATATCTTCAGAATCAACAATAAATATGTAGCAGTGGCAATCTTCCTGATGCTTGCTGTTACCTTACAGGCACAGGATTATGGTGCATTGCAATATATGTTACAGAAACGGCCTGCAAATGAAAAGTTCGAGAGCAATAAATTCAATGAACATCTCTTTTTCTCTGCCGGAATAGGGCCATACAGCTTGTTAACAAGTGGAGATAGTCAGGATGGAATGGGAATGACCGCCCATCTCTTTATGGGAAAGTGGATTACTCCGGTTCATGGACTTCGGATAGGGGTGAATTTAGGTTATCTGCCGTCGAGTATCTACGATTCTAAAATAAAAATGGGTGGCGGCAGCCTGGACTATCTGTTGAATATGTCCTCCCTGGCATACGGATACAATGCAAACCGTTGTTTTGAGTTAGTAGGGATTGCAGGTATAGAAGCCGGTTATTCTAAGGTGGGCGACAATAGCGATCGTTCCGAAAAGTATCCGGATTTGAAAGGCGGCGGTCAGCTTTATTACGGCGCTCATCTCGGTTTACAGGGAAATGTACGTCTTTCTTCTACATTGGATTTGTTTGTAGAACCGCGGATCGGATGGTATAATGACGGTTTTGCGTATACGGAAAGTTGGAGAAACTATAAAATGGCTGGTTCGGTTCTGGTAGGTCTGACCTATATGCCTGCTGCTCCGATGGGAACTAAGATTCATTTCGATGATTTCGATAAAAGTTCCTTCCTGAATCATATGTTTATCTCTTTATCTGGTGGTATCAGTACACTGAAAGTTCCGGGAATCAAGAATACGATTAAAGGATTAGGTCCCCAGTTCTCTGCCGGAATCGGTAAATGGTTCAGTCCTTCTTCCGGTCTGCGTTTGTCCGGGACGGTTGGACTTTCGGACACCCCTTCGGGCAGTGCAAGCGGCTACTTTAAACATGTCGATCTGCATGCGGACTATCTGTTGAATATCAATAATGTTCTTTGGGGATATGATGAAGACAGAATATTTAGTCTGATCGGTATTGCCGGAGTTAACCTGGCAGGTACGAAAGGAGTGGATAAAACCGCCAAGTATGCTCCGGGAATAGGAGTCGGTGTGCAAGGAAGTTTCCGTATCAACCGTTCTGTGGATTTATTTATAGAACCTCGCTTCAATGTGTATAATAAGAAATATGCAGGAGGTTGCGGAGTAGGTGGCAATACGGATCAGCTCGGAGAGTTGAATTTTGGTTTGACTTATCATACGATTGACCGTGCGGCACGTCCGAAGAACGGATTCTCAAGCAATCACATCGCAGACAATCTGTTTATGACTTCGGGAATCGGTGTGCAAATGTTCCTGAATAAGACGAATCTTGAAAACCTTGGTTCTTTAGGTCCGCAGGCTTCTGTCTCTATCGGTAAGTGGTTGAGCCCTTATTCCGGTTTGCGCCTGGTGGGTACGGGTGGATTCTTTACGAACTATGTAGTTCCGGGAAGTGTTAAAGCGGGCAAACTTAGACATGTCAGTGTCAGTGGCGGTCTTGATTACTTGTGGAACATAACGTCTACCATGAGTGGATATAATCCCGATCGTATCTTTGATTTAATAGGTTCGGTAGGTGTCAACCTTGCTTATACTTCCAAATCAGACCATAAGTTCCAACCGGGTATTAATGCAGGCATACAGGGATTATGGCATGTGAATGATTTTCTCGGTTTGTACATTGAACCGCAGATTCGCTTGTATGGAGATAAATTCATTGAAGGTAATCTGGGGTTTATGCAGAAAGACGTAATGGTAGGAGTCAATGCAGGTTTCCACTATCGCTTTGTTCCTTATTCAAAAGCAGCCAATCGTAGCGTGTTTGGTCAGGATGACAAGCGTTACTTCATCTCCGGTGCACTTGGATTAGGTAGCTTGCTCGTAGCCAACAAAGATTTGGTGAAGAATGCAGGTGTAGAAGCAAAAGGAAGCATAGGTAAATGGTACACTCCGTTATCTGCATGGCGGGTAAATGGAACAATTATGTACAAGGCCAAAACGTCGTCGAAGATGAATCTTCATTATGCCGGTTTGGGTATGGATTATATGATGAGTCTGGCCACATTGGCAAAAGGATACAGCCCCGATCATGTGATAGATGTTGTTCCTTTTGTGGGAGTTACTGCCGGACTGGTACGCCGTTACGGTAAGTTCCGAGCAGTGCCGGGACTGGATGCCGGTGTGCAGGTAAAGTTGAAAGTGGCTTCTTCTTTGTATCTGTATGCCGAACCTAAAGTCGGTATCCGTACCGATACATACGATGGCTCCGAACAGGGAAGACCTGACCGCGTAGCTTCCATGGTAGGTGGATTATTGTACAGATTCAAGATGCCTACTTTCCAGTAAGAAGAAAAATAAGAAATCGAATAAAAAGGGTTGCGCAATACCGGATCAGTGATTGTGCAACCCTTTTTGTATTCCATTTCCAAGAAATTACGGTTACATAAACGTTACATTAATATTACTTCCATTTCTACCTGATAATGAATAAAATGAATCTTTAGAATTCATTTTCTCCCTTGCTATTCTCCTCTACTTTTGCTCCAGAAATTAAAACGAAAACGTATGAAAACGATTACTGAAGCAATATCGAAACTAAGTTCAAACAGAAGATTAGCCGATTTCCTCTTTATTCTATGGGCAGGTGGAGCAGCCCTTCTTTCTTACTCACTGGTTTATACATTGCGCAAACCTTTCACAGCTGCTACTTTTGACGGGATAGAAGCATTCGGCTTTGATTATAAAGTACTGGTTACTATCATTCAGATAGCAGGTTATCTGATAGCCAAGTTTATAGGTATCAAGTTGATTTCCGAATTGAAGAGAGAGAATCGCCTGAAGTTTATACTCGTTTCCATTGCCGTAGCGGAATTGTCATTGGTTGCGTTCGGAGCACTTCCCACTCCTTATAATATGTTTGCCATGTTCTTCAATGGATTGTCATTGGGCTGTATGTGGGGAGTTATTTTCAGTTTTATCGAAGGTCGCCGTACTACGGATATTTTGGCCAGTCTTTTAGGAATCAGTATTGTTATCAGTTCGGGAACGGCAAAATCCATCGGATTGTTCGTTATGAATACATTGAACGTCAGCGAATTTTGGATGCCGGCACTTATCGGTGCTTTTGCACTTCCTTTATTGGCTCTTTTGGGATATAGCTTAACCCGTTTGCCACAACCTACGGCACAAGATATAGAACAAAAGAGTAGTCGTGTAACTCTGAATGGCAAGCAACGGAAAGAACTGTTCATCGACTTTATGCCATTTCTTGTATTATTGTTTGTAGCTAACCTAATGTTGGTAGTGCTTAGAGATATTAAGGAAGATTTCCTGGTGAAGATTATTGATATGAACGGACAGTCCTCATGGATGTTTGCGCAGGTAGATACAGTCGTTACATTAATAATCCTGGCGTTATTCGGAGCGATGGTCTTTGTGAAAAGTAACATAAAAGTTTTGGTTGCCCTGCTGGGATTGGTCGTACTTGGGACAGCCACCATGAGTTTTATATCTTTCAATTATGATTCTCTGCAATTGGATGCAATCACCTGGCTGTTTGTCCAAAGTCTCTGTCTGTATATTGCCTACCTCTGTTTTCAAAGCATCTTTTTCGACCGCTTCATCGCCTGTTTCAAGATAAAGGGAAATGTCGGTTTCTTTATTGTGACCATTGATTTTATCGGATATACAGGAACTGTACTTGTCTTGATGTTCAAGGAATTTGCCCATGCAGACATAAATTGGTTGGAATTTTATAATATATTATCCGGTTACGTAGGACTGATCTGTACGGTTGCTTTCACCTGCTCCATGATTTACCTGATACAGCGCTATAAAAAAGAGAAAAACTGAAGAAAGCGAAAGAAGCAGAAATGAACAACGGGATAAAATTAACGAGAGAAGGTATGGAGCCAACTGCTTTTTCACAAATTTGATAAAAGGTGGACGATGAAAATAATAGGACTATATTTGAAATTCTCCTTCCTTCTATCTCTAATACTAACGACTTCCCGGATAACGGCACAGAATCTTCCCGATGGTATACAATATAAAATCACCGGGCGTCTATTAATGGATGGAGGAGTGTATCTGAAGAATCCGAATAACTTTGGCAACGGCACGGAATTTAATGACCTTCGCATCGGTGTAAAAGCTACCTATCAGAACTGGGGAATGAAACTGGAAATGGGATATGCCGGAAACAAAGCAGCCATCAAAGATGCTTTTGCCACCTATTCTTATAAGAATAGTTCCATTCAGATAGGACAATTCTACGAGCCATTCAGTCTCGATATGCTTTGCAGTACATTTGATCTTCGCTTCAACCAATCTCCGGGAGCAGTGCTGGCATTGACAAATAGTCGACGTATGGGAGTAGCCTATTCCTATCGTACCAAACATTACTATCTGTGTGGCGGATTCTTTACCGATAATGATTTGAGCAACCTGAAAAACGCATCGCAAGGATATGCCATTGACGGACGTTTGGTATACCGTCCACTTTATGAGAAAGCGAAACTGATACATATAGGATTGGCAGCTATCCATCGTACACCGGACGGCACGCTTCCCGAAGATGAGAACAGGAATACGTTTACTTATAAATCTCCGGGCGTGAGCACGATTGATAATCGTACATTAATGCAAGCAGATGTAGATCATGCAGCATCCCAATTTAAAATAGGAACCGAACTGCTGATTTACTATCATAAATTCTTTCTTCAGAGTGAATACATCCGCGCCCATGTAAAACGGGAAAAGGGTTTTGAGAACTATACGGCACAAGGAGCTTATCTGCAATGTTCCTGGCTATTGTTGGGACAGAATTATCTGTATGACGAAGAAGTAGCCTGTCCCGGAAGACCGGAAGGAAAGGCACTCGAACTATGTGCCCGTTTCAATTATCTCTCTCTGAATGATGCCGGAATAAAAGGCGGAACACAGAAAGACCTCTCCTTCGGATTGAATTACTATATCAATAAACACATTGCTGTCAAATTGAATTATAGCTACTTCATCCCCGGCTCGCATATCAAAGAGATCGAAAGCACCAACTTTAGTGTAGTACAGGGACGTTTTCAATTCATATTCTAGTACTTGGCAGTTCCATTTGAATAAAGAACCGACTCAATATGCAGAACCGTATGTAAAAAGTAAAAAATAAGAAGACAGAAAAAACTTGAATGTGTCTAGGTAAATCTCCTTTATTGTTCGTAATAGACAATAA